>CALCCH010000316.1 GCA_937899855.1 uncultured Saprospirales bacterium
CGGTACGGTTTGCGCAAAGGGGCGCCGTTGTGTCGGCACCTTAGGGGCGGGTCCCACCCCAAGCCCCGAGCCATATCCACCCGCAAAATCACTGCAATTTTTCCTCCGGCACTTCCACCAATCCTTTCTCCACTCCTCACCGTTCCAACACCCCGCCTCCAAAGCCCAGCGGTAGCAAATCGCGTCCCTGCGCCAGCACAAAAACCTCCCCCACATCGCCCCGCAGCAAAATCCGCATCGTCTGGCCGTGTTGCTGCTCCACCTCGCAGATCACCTGCCGACAAGCTCCACAGGGCGAAATGGGCTCGCGCAACTCCTTGCCCGGATAATGGGCCGTAATGGCCATGCTCTCTGCCGCAACGCCTGGGTACTGCACCGCCGCCGCCGCTAGCACCACGCGCTCGGCGCACAAACACATCGGGTAGGCCGCGTTTTCCTGATTGCTGCCGCCCAGTACCGCTCCGTTGACCAGTCGCAGCGCGGCACCGACGCGAAAGCCCGAGTAGGGCGAATGCGAATGTTGGAGCGCACGGCGCGCCCGATCCATCAATTCGCGATCGGCGGGGGCCAGGGCGGCCAAATCGGGGAAAACTTCAATGCTGGTTTGGAGAACGATTTTTTTCATAATGGCAAAGAAATCTAGCGCTTTAGACTCCAAATTAACCAGAAATGTTTCATATTGCGACCAATTGTTGGACAATCTGTAAAATTTGCGATGAAGAGTATTCTCATTATTGGTGCGGGTAGATCGGCAACGGCCTGTATCAAATACGTTTTGAGCTGCGCCAAGGAAAGTGGTTGGTTTGTCACCGTGGCGGATTCCGATCCCGAGTTGGCGGCGCACAAGGTCGGCAACCATCCCAACGGTCGGGGGACCTGGCTGGACGTCATGAAGGTCAACGATCGGCGCGAGCTGATCGAACGGGCCGACGTCGTCGTGTCCCTCCTGCCCGCTCACCTCCACCTTGAGGTAGCCCACGATTGTATCCGGCTCAAAAAGCATCTGATTACCGCCTCTTACGTCTCCAAGGAGCTCTACCGCTTGGGGGATGAGGCCCGCAACCGCGAATTGCTCTTCATGGGCGAAATGGGGCTCGATCCCGGTATCGACCACATGTCGGCCATGGCGAAGATCGACGAAATCAAGGCCAAAGGGGGAAAGCTACTCGCCTTTCGCTCCTACACCGGCGGTCTCATCGCTCCCGAAAGCGACGACAATCCCTGGCACTACAAGTTTACCTGGAATCCCCGCAACGTCGTGCTCGCCGGACAGGGAACGGCACAATACCTCGAGAAGGGCAAGTACAAGTACATTCCCTACAACCGCCTGTTCAAACAATACTGGCTACTCGACGTCGACGGCATGGGGGAGTACGAGGTTTACGCCAATCGCGATTCCCTACTGTATCGGGAGGTCTACGGCCTGGATAAGATTCCCACCATCCTGCGGGGGACGATCCGCAACCGCGGTTTTTGCGACGCTTGGAATGCGCTCATCAAACTGGGCCTCACCGATGGTTCTTTTCCCATCCTGGAAGCCCAAAATATGACCTACCACTCGCTGATGGAGGCCTACCTCGGTCACTACAAGGGGCGGGGCGGCTCGGTCAAGGAGCGTACGGCTGATTTTTTGGGAGAAAAAGTGGACTCTCCGGTGATGAAAAAGCTCGAATGGTTGGGGCTGTTTCGCAAAAAGAAAATCAAAATGTCCAACGCCACGCCGGCCCTGATGTTGGAGCACCTGCTACTCGAAAAATGGCGCCTCCAACCCGGCGATAGGGACATGATCATCATGCAGCACGAGTTTGAATACGAACTGGAAGGCAAAAAGCGCTTGCTCAAATCGACCCTCATCCTGAGGGGCAAAGACCAGGAGGAGACGGCCATGTCCATGCTGGTAGGGCTGCCCCTGGGCATCTTTGTCAAGCTCGTGATGGACGGACGGATCAAGACCAAGGGCGTTCAGATTCCGGTGATGGAAGAAGTGTACCGCCCCGTACTCGAAGAACTGCAATCTTTCGGGGTGTCCTTCGTTGAAAAGGAAGTTGAGATCGACTGAGATGTCTTAAAACCCGAGACGCTATCGCGGATACCCGACTCCAATTCCGGCCCCTGGCCTGGCTCACCGTCGTCAAGGCCATGCAGCTCTTCCAAGTGCTCCGGCAGGGCTCCACCATCCTGGTGGGCGTATTTTTTGCCAAGAGCACCCTCAGCCAAACCGCCATCGGGCAGTTCGAAATGCTGCTCTTCATGGGCTACACCCTCACCTTCTTTTGGATCAACAGCCTGCTCCAGGGCCTGCTGCCCCTCTATCCCAACCTCGATCGCCAAGCGCGCGGGGTCCTCTTCTTCAACAACTACCTGCTCTTCACCGCGCTCAGTACCCTGCTCGGCCTACTGCTCTACACCATCCCCAATTTTTGGTCCAGCACCCTGGTCGGGGAAACCGAACTGCCCTTTCTCCGTTTGTTTGCCATTTACCTCTGGATCAACATTCCCACCTACCTAGTGGAATACTTTTACCTGCTGCAAAAAAAGCCCCTGGGCATTTTGGCCTTTGGTATCTTTGCCTTTGGTGGTCACCTGCTCGTGGTACTGCTACCGGTATTTCTGGGCTACGGGCTACAGTGGAGCTTTTACGGACTCATCGCCCTGGCCCTGGCCAAACACCTCTGGACCCTGATCTTCCTGTTTCGCAGTGCTTACGTGGCTTGGCGTCCCCCCCTGTGGCAACAACACCTGGCCCTCACCTTTCCCCTCCTGCTTTTTACCATCCTGAGTGGACTCACGACCATCTTCGACAACTGGCTGGTCGGCTGGTTTTACGAAGACGAAGCCAGCTTCGCCATCTTTCGGTTTGGGGCCAAAGAGCTGCCCCTCGTCACCGCCTTGGCCAGCGCCTTTAGCGCCAGTCTGATTCCCGAAATCGCCAGTGACCTGCCCCGGGCCCTCCGGATGATTCGCCAAAAGTCGCTCGTCCTCTTTCACCTGCTCTTTCCCCTGTCGACCCTGCTGGTACTCAGCAGTTACTGGTGGTTTCCGCTGGTGTTCAACCCTTCCTTCGCCGATAGCGCCAAGATATTCAACCTCTACCTGCTCGTCCTCATCAGTCGGATGGTCTTTACCCACACCATCCTCATCGGGCTCCAACGGACCGACGTGGTCCTCTACATCTCCATCATCGAGGTGACGGTCAATGTCCTCTTGAGTCTGCTGCTGGTCCGTATCTGGGGAATGGAGGGCATCGCCCTGGCCACCGTCATCGCCTTCTCGCTGGAAAAAATCCTCACGATGCTTTACCTTTACTACTGGCGGGGGCTACCTCCTCGTCAGTACCTCCACGGGCCGTACCTAGTGGGCTACTCGCTGGTGCTCCTGGGGGCCTACGCCTTCGTTCAAGTTTACTTCGCATGATTCGCTTCCAACACGACGATCTCCTCCTCTTCGAAAGTGCCCTGTTTCGAACCACGACTACCCTGTTTTACAACGAGGACCTGCTCCTGCTGGTCGATCCCAATTGGTTGCCTGGGGAAGTGGCCGAGATTCGCCATTGGGTCCAACAATTGCGAGGAACGCGCGCCCTCTACCTGCTGTTTACGCATTCCGATTACGACCACATCATTGCTTACGGTGCTTTCCCCGAGGCCCAGGTCATTGCCACTCAGGCCCTGGCCGACAACCCGGATCGCGCTTCCATTCTCCAGCAAATTCGCGATTTTGATGCCTCCTACTACCTGCGGCGCGATTATCCCATCACCTATCCCGTGGTGGATGTACCGGTCAAAGCCGATGGGCAGCAACTGGTCTTGGGAAACACCCGCCTAACCTTCTATTTGGCTCCGGGACACAACCGGGATGGCCTCTTTACGCTTCTCGAACCTCAGGGGATCTGGATTGTGGGCGACTACTGGAGCAACATTGAGTTTCCCTACGTCTACCACAGCTTTGCCGATTACCGACGGACTATCGGTCGCTTGGCCGAACTGCGCGAGCGACACGCTTTTCGGATGCTCATTCCCGGGCACGGAGATGTGGCGGTGGAGTGGGGGGAGGTGGAAAAAAGACAGACGGAGTCTTTGGCCTACCTGGACCGTTTGGAGGACGCGGTGCGGAATCACCGGTCTTTTGATCTGGACAGCCTGTGGCGGCGGTACGATTTTCCCGCCGGCATGCTGCCCTTTCACCGCGGCAACTAATCCCTACTGCGGCGCTTATTTGGCCTTACCGATCAGTGATTCTCGATCAGGCGATCGATGATTACGTCCAGTTCCTCTTGGTGGCGTTCCACAAAAATTAAGCCCGCTTCGTGGAGGTCTTTTACGTTGCGATCGGAAGCATCGTCCATCTCGTCCTTGGCATTGTGGAGGCTGGGATTGAGGCGGTAGTAGTCCCGCTGGTCCTCGGGGTCAAGGGTACTCCAAATTTGCTTGAGCTGATAGTGTACCGTCTCCGAGTTGCCCGACATGAGAATATCGATGATGGGTTTGACCCAGTTGATCAAGCCCCGGTCGCGCATCTCGCGGTACTTGTATTTTTTGGTTTCGGTACCCGTACTGATGGAAAAGATCATCATGTCTTTGGCCGTTGGGTAGTCGGGTTTGTCTTCATCGCCGAGGATGCGGCAAAAATCCATTTTACGGGCCTCGGAGTAGGCACAGAGGGCGGGATTATTGGCAAAGACGCCCCCGTCGATCAGGCTGTAGGGCGTACCGAGTTCGGAGTAAATTCGGACGGGTTCGAAGTAAGTCGGGGCCGCCGAGGTAGCGCGGGCGACGTCGCGGATAAAGAAGTTGCTGACTTTATTGTTGGCGTCGTAGGAGGTGAAAAACTTGGCGTTGCGATTGCGAAAGTCGTAGGCTGTGATCATACAGGGGCGAATCAACTCGGCGAGCATATAGTCGCCGCAGTACTCGTCGAGGAGGCGGTTGAGGGGCTCGGAGGAGTACTTCTCGTCGATCAGCCCCGCCACGCTACTCAAGCGGCGGAAGAGGCTGACTTCAAAAATGTCGTCGCCGTTTTCTCGGTAGACGTCCAGGGCTTGCTGGCTCGTGTAAGCGGGGCGGTTGTTGTCGTTGGGGATGTTGTAGAGGAGGGATAAAATTCCTCCGGTGCTCGTCCCGGCAAAGAGGTCGATGTAATCGCAGAGTCGTACATCGTCGCCCTGCTTTTCACGGAGTTGGTTTTCGACGTAGCGGAGAATTGTGGCGGGTAAAATGCCCTTGATGCCACCACCGTCGATGGATAGGATACGAACTTTCTTCATGAACAACTGGGGGTATCTGAATTATTTTGGGTGCTTGATGGCTCGGATTGTCGCGCGCCCTCAGGGGCCGCTCGTTCCGGTTTTAATCGTCGGCGGATAATTTCCCCTTGGGCCCCAGAATGACGTCAAAAATGGTGTCGATGATGAGGTTGAAAAAGGAGTATTTGAACTGGTCCATTCGAACCAGCGCCAGGCCCGACTGTTTGAGGGTGGTCATCTTCATACTGTCCTGTTGGCTGTTGACGAGGAATTCAAAATCTTCGGTGGTGAGCAGGTCCTTTTCCAAAAGGTTGGTCCAACGCCGGAGGTCCTTTTTCATCCGAGTGAGGGTTTTGCGGGCATCAGCGGCGGCTTGGCGGCGGTAGCGGCGTACGGTCAGACGGGCCAGATCGTCGATGTCGCCCCGGAGGTTGCGGATCATTTGGTTGAATTCGCGGGTTTCGGGCATGTTGGGAAGGGTTTGTAGGTTTTGAAATGGGTTGTTGTAAGGACGGTACGTTTACTTTTTCTTTTTGTTTTCCAGACTGATGATCTTATTGAAGTTATTGCCGATTTCTCGTTTGAATTGGTCCACCAGAATATCGCTCAATTGTCCATCGGCCTTCCACTTGTTTAAAAAGCCACCGAACAAATTGCCACTGGGATTCATCAACAGCTTCCACATATCGACCGTCGTTTGGTTTTTTTCTCCCCGTTGCTGCTCGTAGTCGATGTGGGTCTCCACCCGTTGTTGAAAGGTATTGATCTTTGCTTCGCTCTCGGCGTAGGGGCGATTGGCCATACTCATCAGGTTGAGGGCTTCGTTTTTGAGGGCTTGTCCTTCCTGGTAGGCGTGGGCATCGTGGGGTACCATCCGGTTGGCGACGCAGGAGCTGAGACTCACCAGGGCGATCATCCAGCAGAGGCGGATGGTGGTACGGGAAAGGGTGGGGAAGGCCGGGAGGCGGGAAGGGAAATAGAGGTTCATGACGGTTTGATTTTTAGCTTGTAAATGGGACCAATGGGATTGGCTTTGAGCGTTTTGTGGATGACACCGGTGCTAAAAGTATTGAAAAGATATTAGGAAAACAAAAGATGTGTATGAATTTTTTTTCAAAACAGAATCACTTTTTTCCTAATTTTGGCCGCCCTTATTCTTGTGATCACAAACAATTGGAAGCATGTCAAAAGTCATGATTATCGGTGCCGGTGGAGTGGGACGAGTGGTGACCCATAAGTGCGCACAGCACCCGGAGGTTTTTTCCGAAATCTTACTCGCCAGTCGAACCCATTCCAAGTGCGAGGCCATCGTAGCCGATGTCCGGCGGGCCAGCCAACACCCCGCCCTCCACACCGCCGCCGTGGATGCGGAGGACGTCCCGCAGTTGGTAGCTCTGATTCGCAAATTCCGCCCCCGCCTCATCATCCACGTGGCCCTCCCGTACCAAGACCTCACCATCATGGAGGCCTGCTTGCAAACCGGCGTGCACTACTTGGATACCGCCAACTACGAGCCCAAGGACGAAGCCAAATTCGAATATTCCTGGCAGTGGGCCTACCACGATCGCTTCCGCCGGGCGGGCTTGACCGCCATCCTGGGCTGTGGCTTCGATCCGGGAGTGACGGGCGTCTTTACCGCCCACGCTGCCAAGCACCACTTTGACGAAATGCATTACCTCGACATCGTCGACTGCAATGGGGGTGATCACGGCAAGGCCTTCGCCACCAATTTCAATCCCGAAATCAACATCCGCGAGATTACCCAAAAGGGCCGTTACTACGAGAACGGCGAATGGGTCGAAACCGAGCCCTTTGCCATCCGCCAGCGCCTCCACTATCCCAACATCGGAGCCCGGGATTCCTACCTCTTGTACCACGAAGAGTTGGAGTCGTTGGTCAAAAACTTTCCGACTCTTCGACGCGCCCGTTTCTGGATGACCTTTGGCGAAGAATACCTCACCCACCTCCGCGTGATCCAAAACATCGGGATGGCCGGTATCGAGCCGGTCTCGTTTCGGGGGCAAGAGATCGTTCCCCTGGAATTTCTCAAGGCCGTATTGCCGGACCCCGGTAGCCTGGGCGAAAATTACTCTGGTGAAACCAGTATCGGTTGTCGCATTCGCGGGCTGGCCGACGGCGCCGAAAAGACCTATTACATCTGGAACAATTGTAGCCACCAGGCCGCCTTTGACGAAACGGGTGCCCAGGGGGTTTCCTATACGACGGGCGTTCCCGCCATGACTGGTGCGATGCTCTTGCTGACCGGGATGTGGAGTGGGGCTGGTGTTTTCAACGTCGAATCATTTGATCCCGATCCCTTCCTCGCCAAACTTAATGAATACGGATTGCCCTGGCAAGAAGAAGTCGGTGCGGACCTAGAACTACCATAAGCGCATGCCCATCGACTACGCTCAACTGCCCTCCCCCTGTTACGTTCTCGACGAAGCCCGGCTGCGTCGCAACCTACTCGTCCTGCGGTCGATTCAGGAAGAAACGGGCGTTAAAATCATTTTGGCCTTCAAGGGCTTTGCGATGTGGAGTACCTTTCCCCTGATTCGTCAGTACCTGGCCGGTGCGACGGCCAGCTCCCTGCACGAGGCGCGCCTCTGCGCCGAGCTGATGGGACGCCGGGCCCACACCTACGCGCCGGCTTACCTGCCCGACGAGTTCTCCGAGTTGCTGACTTACACGAGCCACCTGACCTTTAATTCGCTCAATCAGTACGAGCGCTACTTCCCCACCGTCCAACAATTTTTGAACCACCCCATCTCCTGTGGCCTACGCGTCAACCCCGAGTATTCGGAGGTGGACACCGAATTGTACAATCCCTGCGCTCCGGGTACCCGGCTGGGTATCCTGGCGGAGCAGTTGGGAGACCGGGTACCACCCGGGGTGGAGGGCCTGCATTTTCATACCCTCTGCGAGTCCAATTCCTACGCGCTGGAAAAGACCCTCCTGTTTTTTGAGGAGCGCTTCGGGCGCTACCTGCCCCAACTCCAGTGGGTCAACTTTGGTGGGGGGCACCTGATGACCGATGCGGATTACGATTTGCGACATTTACGGGCCGTTCTCGCTGGTTTTAGTCGCCGTTATCCCCACCTGGAAATCATTTTGGAGCCGGGGAGTGCCGTAGCCTGGCAGACGGGAGAATTGCTAACTACCGTTCTGGATATTGTCGACAACAAAGGGGTGCGTACCGCTTTGCTCGACGCATCGTTTACGGCTCACATGCCCGATACCCTGGAGATGCCCTACCGGCCGAGGGTACACGGCGCGTTTGACCCGGGGCGCGTCTCGGCCGATACCTTGCCTCCGCATCGCTACCGCCTCGGTGGGATTTCTTGTTTAGCGGGTGATTACCTCGAAGCCTACGCCTTCGAACGTGAACTCCAAGTGGGGGATCGCTTGGTGTTTGCCGATATGATGCACTACACCATGGTCAAAACAACGACTTTCAATGGCGTCAAGCATCCCAGCATCGTAATTTGGACGGAGAAGGACCAGCTCCGTCTCGTTCGGCGTTTTGCCTACGAAGACTTTAAAAACCGTTTGTCCTAAGCCATGCCGACCTCTCCCAGCATCCAACAAGCCTTTCGCCAATTGGTCGAATCGCTTTCCACCCACTACGAACCCCGGGAATCGCGTAGCATTGCCACCATTCTCTTTGCCGACGTCTTTGAGGTCCGCAATGTCCAACGCCAGGATGTATTGAGTGCTCCGCAGGTGGAGCAGTTGAATCGGATGAGTGAGCGCTTGTTGCGTTACGAGCCCTTGCAGTACGTACTCGGCCAGGCGGATTTTTTTGGGCTAAAGTTTAAGGTCAACCCCAGCGTTTTGATCCCCCGCCCGGAGACGGAAGAGCTGGTGGCTTTGGTACTGGAGCGTTGGGAAGAGCGGTGGGATGAAAAACGGTGCCTACTGGATATTGGTACGGGGACGGGCTGTATTCCCCTCAGCCTCAAGCGGTACCGTACGGCGTGGGAAGTCTGGGGCTACGACGTCAGCCCGGCCGCGTTGGAAGTGGCCGCCCAGAATGCCCAAAACTTAGACCTGGAGCTACACCTCGCGGAGGTAGACATCCTGGACCAATCGTGTTGGCCCGCTCGTTCTTTCGATCTGATCATCAGCAATCCACCCTACATCCCTCCTTCCGAACGGCGATTGATGCCACCCCAAGTGCTGCGCTACGAGCCGGAGCTGGCCCTCTTTGTGCCCGAGGCGGAAGCCGATATTTTTTACCATCGAATTCTGGCCTTTGCGGAACGGCACTTACGAACTGGTGGGCAGTTGTTTTTTGAGTGCAATGAGTACCGAGCGGAAGCGGTGCTGGGCTACGCTTTGGAAGCGGGTTGGACGGGACAGTTGGAGAAAGATATGAGTGGCAAGCTGCGCATGTTGTGCTTGCGACGGGAAGTAGGCTGAGTAAGAGGCTCTGAATGGGGAAAGGAAGTGCTAATTGTGGTAGAAATGGTTTAGCGTTTTATCGGAAAAGACCACTTTTTTTCAAATTTTTTTAGCCTGATTATCAGGTAGTTAGAAGCATTTTTCTACCAAAAGATCAAATGGGTTTATGGAATTTAGGGGCCAAAAGCGTCTATGTAGCGCCTTTCTTCCGATTCTAGAGGTGGAGAAAAGGAGTGTTTTAAGCCAACTAGGGTCGGATACCTAGGTTTGGGTGATGGCGCCGTGGAATAGCACGGGGACCATCGAGGGGCGCGGTGAACGATCGTACCTTGAGGGTGGGTCCCACCCAAAGCCAAAAATTCTGCCTGTCAATATAACAATAAAAGTACAAATTCCACTACCACGACCTCATCCCCCACACCACGCACCCCAGCTCACCCCCCCGCCTTCTTCGCTTGCGCGTAACCCGCATCCAACAACAACTGCAAAATCCGGTCGCGGTGATTGCCCTGGATGATGATCTCTCCATCCTTGACCGAGCCTCCCACGCCGCACTTCGACTTCAAATGCTTGCCCAGGGCCTTCAAATCATCGTCTGAGCCCACAAAACCCCGAATCAAAGTTACCTCCTTGCCCTTGCGCTGTTTTTTATCCAGGAAGATTCGGAGACGGTGGTCTTTTGCAGCGACCGCCGCACCCTCCTCTTCCGCGCCGTTCGTATACTCGAAGTTTGTGGTTGTAGTATAGACCACTCCCGTACGGTTGCTCTTCTTGTTCTTTTTCATACTGACTTATTTTGGGGATTGTTGAAGTAAAGATAAGTTAAAAAAATATAATTCATAATTGTGACAGGGTTATTTTTGCTTTTTTATTTTCCAGTTGTGATTCAGCATGCGCAGTAAGTGATAGCCCAGGCCCCCCGTACTCTCGCACGAAGTGGTCAAGATGACGAGCGCCGAGCGCGGAGCCGGGACAGAGGCCGAGAAAGGCCGGCGGACGCACGGCGAGCCCGTATGGGCGATGGTGGGCGGAAATCGCTTCCTCTCGATGACGTGCCAGCCCCCAGCGGCGGATACCCACTTGCTGTAATCCGTGGGCGTAATCTTTTCCCGAGTGCCCGCCAGTAAGGAATCCCACTCCAGCTCGGTACCGTCGAGGTGCAAACGAATGAATCGCAGCAAATCCTGCATCGAAGATTTTAAGCCCTCGGCCGCTGCAAAAGCACGGAACGTCCAGGGCGCCACGGCTTGTCCGTTGATGCGGTGTCCCTGCGCCAAATTCCCTTCCACCCCAAAGGAGCTCTGCGTCAGCCCGAGGGGCCCAAGAAGCTTTTCCTCCATCAGGCTGCCAAAATCTTGCTGCGTCACCAATTCGCAAATGACCTCCAGCAGGGCGTAGTTGAGGTGGGAATAATGGTAGGCTCGCTGCTCCGCAGGGGGCGCGTAGTGGCGGTAGTAGTCCAACAATTCCGTCTTGCGGTAATGGGCGTAGGGATTGTCGAGTTGGGTTTGGTGAAGGGCAAAATCGGGAGGCGTTTTGGGAAAACCCGAGCGGTGACCAATCAGGTCGATGAGTCGGAGCTGGGCGAGGGCAGGATTGTGGCAAATTGGCGGTAAATAGTGGTGTAAGCTACTGTCGGGATGTAGTAATTCCTCGGCGACCAACACTTCCACTAGGGTCGCGGTAAAGACTTTGCTCAAGCCACCGATTTCAAAACGCGTTGTCGCATCAACGGCCGCTCCACCGATGCGATCGCGGAAGCCATAGTAGAAGACGTAGCTGGAGTCACCAACTAGGATGCCGAAGGAATAACCCAGTACCCGCTCAACCGCTACCTCGGGTTCAAAGCGGATGATTTTTTGTATTTCCTTTTCCAGCTTTTTGCGCGACTGGGCCGTTGAGTGGAGGGGTACTAAACCCAGCAGTGCGCCTACCGTCCAAGCCAGCCACCAGTTTGGTTGCCACTGATCTTCGATCGCCATCATATTTTCTTAACGCCGTTTTTCAAATCTTCTTGCCCTTCATGGCTGCTACGATACTGTGGTCCATGGCGCGGTGGGCTAGGGGAGTGGTGTAGGCGTTGAGGGCTTCCATCGCTTGGTTGATGGCGTCCTTGTCGGTCCCCGCCATGCTTTGGCGAAGGGCTTCGGTAAGTGCTTGTGTTTGTTGATTTTCCTCCGCGTTGAGAATGGCTTCGTTTTGGCGGACAAACTTCTCGGCGGAGAGGACGATGTTTTGCGCCTCGTTGCGCGCTTCCAACAAGGCCCGGGTTTGCATATCCGACTCGGCGTTTTGAATAGAGTCGAGCAGCATTTTAGCCATCTCTTCCTCGCTCAAGCCGTACTGCGAGCGGATTTCAATTTCCTGCTCGACATTGGAGCGTAACTCCTTGGCTTTGACCACCAAAATACCATCCGCATCCAGAATAAATTGAATGTCGATTTTGGGTATTCCGGCGGGCATGGGGGGAATACCCCGGAGGATAAACTCCCCGAGTTTGCGGTTGTGCTCCACCAGATCGCGCTCCCCCTGATAAACCCCAATCTTTAGGTTGGCCTGCCCGTCGATGGAAGTCGTGTACTGCCGACCCGCCTTGCTGGGGACCTTAGAGTTGCGGGGAATGATGACATCCATCAAGCCCCCCACCGTCTCGATTCCCAGAGAAAGGGGCGTAACGTCGAGGAGCAGAATGTCTTTTTGGTTGCCCGCCAGCACATCGGCCTGGATGCTGGCACCCAGTGCGACTACCTCATCGGGATTGAGCTTGTCGTAAACCTCCCGCTGGAAAAAGCGCGCTACCGATTCCTGGACGAGGGGGACCCGGGTAGAGCCACCCACCATTACCACGTGGTCGATTTGACCGACTTCGCGGTCGGCATCCCGCAGGGCCTGACTACAGCTGGCCAAGGTTCGGTCGATCAGTCCCTGGATGGCGGCCTCAAAGGCGCTGCGGCTGATCTCAAATTCACGCTCGCCGATTGCGCCCCGAAATACCTCCGCTCCGCTCAGGTGTTTTTTGGCCTCCTCCGCCAGCAAACGTAGGGACTGACTAAAGGCCCGGTCCTGGGGAAGTTGCTCGTTGGCTTGGCGCCAGTAGTCGATGATGGCCCGGTCGAAGTCGTCGCCCCCGAGAAAGGTATCACCATTGGTGGAGAGCACCTCAAAGATGCCCGCCTGGAGCTGGAGAATGGAAATGTCGAAAGTGCCTCCCCCCAGGTCGTACACCGCAATGGTTTGGGAACTTTGATCGCCCAAACCGTAGGCTAGGCTCGCCGCCGTGGGTTCGTTGACGATGCGGAGCACGTCCAGGCCCGCCAATTTCCCCGCATCCCGGGTAGCTTGCCGCTGGGCATCGTTGAAGTAAGCCGGCACCGTAATCACCGCCCGACTCACCGTCGCTTTCAGCTCGGCTTCGATCCGACGCTTGAGTTCCTTGAGAATCTCGGCCGATAGTTCGATCGGTGTGTAGAAGCGATCCCCCACGCGCACCTTGACTAGGCTGTCGCTATCCTCATCGATGATGCGGTAGCCAAAGTACCGCTCAAAGTCCACCACATCGCCGTAGGACTTGCCCATCAGACGTTTGACCGAATAGATCGTCCGCTCGGGATGGCTTACCAATTTGGCCTTGGCGGCCTCCCCAACCACGATACTGCCGTCCTCGGCAAAGTGGACGATGGAGGGAACGAGGGTGTGTTGGCCATCGGCACTTTTGACAGCTTGGGGCTTGCCGTCAACGATGTGGGCCACCAAACTATTGGTCGTGCCCAAGTCGATGCCGATGATGGTTTCGGAGTCCTTAGCCAACTCGCCGGATTGAAGGTTGATCGCTATTTTTGCCATAGATAAATTGCTGGGTATTTTTATTCAATAGAACTGTCCCCTCACGGGATTGTTCATCCTGGAGAGCGCAAAGATAAACGCTTTTTGGAGAAGGGCTCCGGGCTTAGCGGCGGGTCTTGATAAGGGTAAAATCGGGTGCGCTGCGATGTCGACTGAGCTGTTCGTAAGCGTAGGCCAGCCCCAGCAAACGCGGTTCGGAATAGGCCCGGCCCATAAAGGAAATACCGACGGGAAGGTCGTGAACGTAGCCCGCCGGGATCGTAATATTGGGGTAGCCCGCCACGGCTGCGGGAGAATAACTGGCCTTGCCCCCCATGATGTAGTGATCGCCATTGACCAGGTCGATTTTCCAGGCCGGCGCATCCGATGGCCCCACGATGGCGTCGAGTTGGTGCTGGTCCATCACCGCGTCGAGTCCTTCGGCTTGGGTGAGGCGTTTGCTCTTGGCCAGGGCCTCCGAATAAGCGCGATCCGTCAGTGGCCCCTTTTCCACGGCCATCCGCAAAATTTCTTGTTCAAAGTAAGGCATGGCCTGCTCCCGCTGCGCCTCGTTGAAGTCGATCAACTCCTGGAGGTTCTTAATCGGTACCTTGGCGTCGGTTTGGGCCAGATAGGCGTTGAGGTCGTTTTTAAATTCGTACAGCAGCACCTCAAATTCGCTGCCCTTGTAGGGTTCATCGGCGGGAGTGACGCGTTCCAGGTCGATCAGCGTCGCCCCGGCCTTGCGGAGGACCTCCAGGGCATTTTCAATGGCCGCATCCAGTTTTTCGTGTACGCCAAAGGAACTGCGCATAACTCCAATGCGGGCACCGCCCAAGCTGTTTTCATCCAAAAAGGCCGTGTAGTCCGCCTCGGCGCGCTGGTTGGCAGTGGCGGGATCCTCGGGGTCTACCCCCGTCAGGGCCGACAGCAGGATGGCGGCATCGCGTACCGTCCGGGCCATGGGGCCGGCCGTGTCCTGGCTGTGCGCGATGGGAATGATCCCCGTTCGGCTGATCAGGCCGAGGGTGGGTTTGATGCCCACCACACCGCAGAGTGCCGAAGGGCAAATGATCGATCCATCCGTTTCCGTACCGATGGCCACGCTACAGAAGTTGGCCGCCACGGCCACCCCCGATCCCGAGCTCGATCCACAGGGGCTACAGTCGAGGGCGTAGGGGTTGCGCGTCTGGCCCCCCTGGCTGCTCCAGCCACTGGAAGAGCGGGTCGACCGAAAATTGGCCCACTCGCTCAGATTGGTTTTGCCCAAAATGACGGCCCCCGCCTTCCGCAGTTGAGCGACGAGAAAGGCATCGCGGCGGGCGTAGTTTTCCGCCAGGGCGATGGATCCCGCGGTGGTGGGCATGGGGTCCTGGGTATCGATGTTGTCCTTGAGTAGGATGGGAATGCCGTGGAGGGGTCCCCGGGGGCCACTCTCGGCCCGTTCTTGGTCCAGTGCGATGGCTATTTTAGTGGCGTCGGGATTGATGTTGATGACGGCTTGGAGGGCATCGTTGAGTTCGTAGATGCGTTCGAGGTAGGCCTCGGTGAGGATCAGGGCGGAAAGACCGCCCGCCTCCTGGCGGCGTTGCAGTTCGTCGATGCTCACTTCGGCGAGGCCGAAGTGGTAGGGGGGAGGTAGCTGGGCTTGCACTTGATTGCTGTGGCCCTGACAGGCACTGAGGAGGCTGCCACCGGCGGCGAGGGCGGGGCCGGTCACTAGGCTGCGTTGGAGGAAGTCGCGGCGTTTCATATGGGTCAATAATTTTTTATCTCGGATAATTTTTGGTGGAGCGTTGAAGTTAGTCGTAAATTAGGGTATAAGCAAATAACCATTGAAATACACCCATGGATAGCAGCGTCATCGGCACCGCCCTCCTTTTTCTAACTGGATTGTTCAGTTACCAAGGCTTTCGAAGGTCGGAATACTTCGAGCAGTACCTCTTTGAGGTCGACAAGATTCTGGTGGATCGCCAGTATTACCGACTCCTTTCCAATGCTTTCCTGCACGGTAGTTGGCTTCACTTCGGGTTCAACATGATCGCCCTACTTTCCTTTAGTTGGTCCCTCGAAATCCTATTTGGCTACGGGACCTTCGCCATTTTCTACTTCGGCTGTTTGCTCGGGGCGAGTTTGCTCTCGCTTTACATACACCGCCAGCACGGCGACTATCGAATGGTCGGGGCCTCGGGGGCCATCAGCGGGGTCATCTTTGCCGCCGTGGTGCTCTTTCCCGAGCAACCCATTTCCTTCGTCCTGCTTCCCCTAGAAATTCCCAGCTGGATCATGGCCATCGCCTTCGTTGCGATTTCCATATTGGGCATAAAAAAGCAAGCCGCCTACATTGCGCACGAAGCCCACCTGGGCGGTGCCCTGACGGGGGTCTTCCTGACCCTTCTCCTGCGCCCCGCCGAGAGTTTGGAAAACTGGTGGATCGTCATGGCCATCCTCCTGCCCTCCCTTTTCTTCCTCCTACTCATCATTCGCAATCCAGCCGTGCTGTTGATCGAAGACTACTGGGGTGAGTGGCGGCGGTCGCGTCCCGCCCCCCGAACGGCTCCCCGCGTCGTACGCCGCAGCCGAGAAGAGGAGCTCAACCAACTGCTGGAGAAAATCAAGGCCGTGGGGGTGGAGCGCTTGAGCGAAGCGGAAAAACAACGCCTGGAACAATTGACCAAAGAAATATAAAAATATAAAGTACTGCCTATGTTATTCGATCCCCCCATCCAATACCTGCTCTGGTTCAACGTCTTGATCTTCCTCTTGCTGGCCCTGCTGCACCTCTACTGGGCCGCGGGTGGCACCTGGGCCTTTGACGCGGTCCTGCCGCGGGACGAGGGTGGTAGACGGCTCTTGAACCCCCGCAGAATAGATTCCTTTATCGTCGGTACGGCCTTGCTCAGTATGGGAGCTTACCTCAGCGTATGGGGAGCCAATGTATCCATCGACCTCGGCCCGGCCCTGGCCTGGTTCTGGGACAATGCGGTTTGGGGAATGGTGGTCGTCTTCTTGCTCCGCGCCGTCGGCGAATTCCGCTACCTGGGCTTCTTCAAACGCTTCCGGGAAAGCCGCTTTGCCTGGTGGGACAGTTGCCTTTACTCCCCGCTTTGCCTGTGGTTGGGCGGGAGCATCCTGGGCTTGATTTATCTCCGGTGAAATCCTTATCTTTGCCCATCTTCTAACGACAACAATACGCTCCGATGAGTCAGGATATCAAACAACTGAACCCCCGTGGACTATGGTCCAATTTTGCCGACCTCAATGCCGTCCCTCGCGCGTCCAAGCGAGAGGAACGCGTCATCCAGTTTATCGTCGACTTTGGCCAGCGGCTGGGTCTCGACACCAGCGTCGACGCGGTGGGCAATGTTTTGATCAAAAAGCCCGCGACGCCGGGGATGGAAAATCGGCAGACGGTGGTCCTACAAAGCCACCTGGATATGGTACACCAAAAAAACGCCGCTACCAACTTCGACTTCGCCACCGAGGGCATCAAGATGTACGTCGAAGCGGATTGGGTGAAGGCCGAAGGAACGACGCTTGGTGCCGACAATGGCATCGGAGTGGCCTCCATCATGGCCGTCCTGGAGGCCACCGACATTGAGCACCCCGCACTGGAAGCCTTGTTTACGATCGACGAGGAGACGGGAATGACCGGTGCCAAGGGGCTGGAAGCGGGCTGGCTGAGTGGCGACATCTTACTCAACCTGGATACCGAGGATGATGACGAATTGACGATTGGTTGTGCCGGGGGCATCGATCTGACGGCCCGGGGTACCTACACGCCCCACGCGGTGGTGGATCTGAACGAGGGGGCGCGGGCTTACCGACTCAGCATCAAGGGCCTGTCCGGTGGGCATTCGGGAATGGATATTCACAAGGGGTTGGGCAATGCCTATAAATAGATGAATCGCCTCTGTTTTAGTTGGAGGAGCAGTACAACCTCAGCATCGCCCAAATCGACGGAGGGGGATTGCGCAACGCGATTCCCCGGGAATCCTTTGCCGATTTGGTGCTGGGGGCTACCGATTTCGCGCAATTTGAGCAAAGTATCGCGCAAATTGGAGCCGAGTTGCGGGCCGAACACCGCAGTACCGATCCCGATTTGGAGCTGCGCGTAGAACGCATCGACCTTCCCCCCAGCGTATTGCCCGCCGATTTTCAGGGCCAGCTGCTGCGCGCCATTTACGCCTGCCCCAACGGAATCTTTCGCATGAGTCCCACCATCCCAGGTTTGGTGCAGAGCTCCAACAACTTGGCCCGGGTAAAGGTGGCGGCGGGGGAGTACGAATGCCTCTGTCTGACCCGTAGCTCGGTC
>CALCCH010000317.1 GCA_937899855.1 uncultured Saprospirales bacterium
GTCGGGCCAATGGGGAGGCGTACCGGCTGATTCCCCTGCCGATGGCTGAGGCGGTATATCAGGAGGGCCGGCGCCTCCCCGCTACTTACGCCAACTTTCTAATCACCAACCACAAGGTATTGCTACCTTTTTACCAAACCCCCCGGGACGAAAGGGCCCGCGCTATTCTGGCGGCCCAATTTCCCCAGCGGGAGGTAGTGGGCATTCCCTGTGGTGCCTTGATTCAACAAAACGGGTCCTTGCATTGCGTGACGATGCAGTTCCCGCAAGCACTTTACCTATGATTACGCCTCGTTTACTCCGAGTGGGCCTGATCCAACAGGCCAATACCGCCCAGGTGGCGGACAACTTGACGCGGCTCGAAGACCGGATTCGGGCTTGTGCGGCGCAGGGAGCGGCGCTGATTGTCCTCCAAGAATTGCACAACGGCCTCTACTTTTGCCAAACCGAATCGGTGGATCAGTTTGATCTGGCCGAATCCATTCCCGGTCCTTCCACGGAACGCTTTGGGGCCCTGGCGCGGGAATTGGGGGTGGTGCTGGTGCTGTCCCTGTTTGAGTAACGGGCGGCGGGCATCTACCACAATACGGCGGTGGTGATCGAGCGAGACGGGCGGATTGCGGGGACTTATCGCAAGATGCACATTCCCGACGATCCGGCTTACTACGAAAAATTTTACTTTACTCCCGGCGATTTGGGTTTCCAGCCGATTGACACTTCGGTGGGGAAATTGGGGGTCTTGGTGTGTTGGGATCAGTGGTACCCCGAGGCGGCGCGTTTGATGGCTTTGTGGGGAGCGGAAATCTTGATTTATCCCACGGCCATTGGTTGGGACGCCAGCGATGAGCCAGCCGAGCAAGACCGTCAGTTGGATGCCTGGCTCATCAGCCAGCGGGGGCACGCCATCGCCAATGGCCTGCCGGTGGTGGCGGTCAACCGTTGTGGTTGGGAAGCTGATCCTTCGCGACAAACGGAGGGCATCCAGTTTTGGGGGCACAGTTTTGCGGTGGGCCCCCAGGGGGAATATTTGGCGCGGAGTACCGAGGATCAGGAGGAACACTTGGTGGTGGATATTGACCTGGCTCATTCCGAAAACGTCCGGCGCATTTGGCCTTTCTTTCGCGATCGGCGGATTGATGCCTACGCCGGATTGCTCCAGCGCTACCTAGGTGCTTAGGGGGGAAATCCCTATCTTTGCGCCATGCAATCCATCGATCCGATTCTCAATCCAACGGTCTTTATCGGCGCCTTCGAATGGCGCGAGCCAGTCACGACCCTGACGGACTTTATGGTCGCCCTGGTGGCAATTTACGCTTTCTACCGATTGCAAAGCTATCGGGGAAAAAAGGCGGCCAATTTTAAGCTCTACAAATACTATTTTTTATGCTTTGCCATCGGCATGACTTCCGCCGCGTGGTTTGGCCACGGTTTGCAAGCGTACGTGGGTCCCCGGATGAAAATCGTGGGCTGGGTGATGAGTGCCAGTGGATTGTTTTGCCTGGCCCTGGCCTCGCTTCAGGAAATCGGCGCACGGCTCCAACCGGTAGTCGCCCGCACCATCCGAACTTGGCTGACGCTTCAGTACGCCCTGGTGGTCCTGATGATGATCTCCCCGGTTTACAGCAGCTTTGCGGTTACCCAGATCAATTCGACGCTGATGTTGATCCTATTCATCCTACCCATGCAAGCTTATCACTTTCGGGTCGACCGGAGTCGGGGCAGTCAACGCATCGTTGGGGCCATTCTTTACGGCATTGTACCGGGTTTGATCTACACCAATCAGGTGAGTCTACACCGCTGGTTCAACTACCACGACATCAGTCACGTACTCATGACGGTGTTTATGGGCTTGATGTTTTGGGGGGTGTGGACTTTGGTGCGCGAAGCCGCGGCGGGGTCCGTGGAGAAGGGGGATGGCAGGGCGGTGGAGGTGGCTTGAGGCAATGTATGTGGTAGTGTATGTGGTAATATTTAATATGTTAAGGGGCAAAATTTTTAGGCCTCA
>CALCCH010000318.1 GCA_937899855.1 uncultured Saprospirales bacterium
AGATCACCCTCGACTACGGCCCCTTTCAAAACGTCAAGCTGTACTTCGATCAGCAGGCGCCCGACTTTATCCCCATCGACGATGGCAATTACCAGTTGGAAGTCCCCCCGGGCGATCCCCCCTCCGATGTCATTATTCCCGAACGGTACCGCCACAAAACCAACGCCGAACTTCAGGCCTTGACCTCCGATCCTTCCACCTCCTTCGGTGGCGAACTCTTGCCCGCTACGGCCCTGGGGCATCCCTCCATCGAGGGCGGTAAGGTGGGGCAGACGACTACGGGACTGGAACAGCCCCAGCTCGGGACGACCCATTTCCAAGTGTCACCCAATCCGAGTAATGGACGGGTCGACATCCGGGGGGAGCGTACCCTGACGGGGCTTCAGGTCTTGTCGCTCCGGGGCCAAGTACTGGTGGATCAGCCCGAGCGGGGGCAAACCGCTGTTTTGGACCTCGGTACGCTTCCCCCGGGGCTGTACGTCCTGAGACTTTGGGGGGCGGACTTCTCCGAGGTACACAAACTGCTGCGGCAATAGCCAAAACCGCCCCGAGAAAGAACGTATAAGTAGTTAATGAACGGTGCTTCGCAAGCCACTGTCAATCAGTGCTTGTGGAGCACTTTGGTTAAAAAAATACTGGAGGTGATTTTGGGGCTGAATTTTCCGATGGCACGAAATTGCTTATCTTAGACCGGTCCTATTAAAATCACCCCGTAGGCCCCGTCTCTTTGGTCCCTGTCCAACCGAGCTACCTGGTCTACCTAACTTTAATTCCGATGCGCCCACTGCTCCCTACCTTGATCCTTTACGGCTCTATCCTGGCCTTGCTTTCCTGTGCGGGAGAAGCCAAAAATACGTCCACCGCCCCCGCCACGGAGGTGGACAATGAAGAGCTAAAGGCCCTTTACCGGGCGGATCAAGCCGACCGGCAGACGGGCGATATCGACTGGAGCGTCGTATCCCAACGCGATGAGCAACGGCAAAAAAGGGTGATGGCGCTCTTGGATTCCAACGCGGTACGGACGGCCCTGGATTACGCCAATGCGGCCATGGTCTTTCAGCACGGCCTCGACACCTTTGCCTCGGGCATGGCCGTCAGCCTGATGCGCAAGGCGGTCGAATTGGATACCAGCCGCAGCAAGTGGCTGTTGGCGGCGGCCATCGACCGGGACTTGATGCGCCGGGGAAAGCCGCAAATCTACGGTACCCAGTACCTCAAAATGGGGGCCGACGAGCCCTGGGAACGCTACGAGCTGGACTCCACCCAAGTCACGGATGAAGAACGTATCATCTATGGAGTGGAAACCCTGGCGGAGCAAGGCGAAAAGGTGCAGAACA
Organism: uncultured Saprospirales bacterium; assembly: GCA_937899855.1. GTDB lineage: Bacteria > Bacteroidota > Bacteroidia > Chitinophagales > Saprospiraceae > CALLVY01. The sequence goes on from CALCCH010000318.1 coordinate 1,338, forward strand.
TGAACAAAGAGCAACTGATGGCGCTTTATCAGGCCGGTACTGGCGTGGCCACCATCTTGGAATCTATCCAAAGTGAGGACCCACGGTATGCCGACTATGACCACTCCGAGGATGGGGCCAATCGCTTTGGCTACCAGCTGATGGGCACGGGCGAAGTGGAAGAAGCCCTGCTGGTATTCGAGTGGAATACGAAGCGCTACCCCGATAGCTACAACGCCTACGATAGCTACGGGGAGTGCTTGCTCCAATTGGGCAAGACCGCCGAGGGCCGGGCGGCCTACCAAAAGTCGCTGGACTTGAATCCAAAAAATACCAATGCTGCGGACGTACTTGGGTCCTTGGCGGAGTAGGCCCCAAGGCTCGGAGAGCACTTTCCAATGCGCTACAGCGTTGCTCCCGACCAAGCACTGACCTCATCGACGGCCAGGGCCACTTCCTCGGCCCCGTGGTAAGCGGCAAACTGGTGCAGGGGGGAAATTCTCCCGAGGGGGAAAAGGTGGCGGATTATAGGATCAATTTCTGGCTGAATGCGTATTTTTGGATATCCGTTAATCCCAAAGTCATCCCCCATTAGCCTATGGACGAGGAGGAACTCGAAAGACAACAAGCTCAGGAGCAAGCGGCGCTGCGCCAGCTGGCGGAACAACTGGCGTCCACCTACGCCCAGATGCCCTATTTCCCCGCCCAAATTTTCCAAGCCGAGCACCATTTTACGGTCCAAATTACCTTGGAGACGGGCGCCTTCTTCGTGGACGAGATGGTCGAACTCCAGCTCTACGGCAATGGCTATTGCTGGGAAAGCATCGTCGAACACTTGATGGCGGCGCAAGCCCCACCGCTCCGGGCAAAAGTCGACTTCGACGCGGAGGCGGAGGTGTGTATTTTGCTTTGCCCCGATGAAAAAACGATGTACGAGGCGGCCGAATTTATTCACCACCGGTTGGGGGGGCGAGCGGCTTTCAAAGCAGCCGTGGCAACGCTTGATCCTTCCCGGCTGGATTGCTAAACCGTGGCCCGGGCCGTCTTACTCGGTTTCCCCAAATAAAAACAAGCGCTATGTTTTCATCCGCCAACGCTGTAATCGGTTTGTGCCTCCCCCTGCTGTGGTGGATGGCTTGGACCAGTCCTCCTGCCCCCCGGGTGGAAGCGGTAGCCGTGACCTGCCTTCCGCACGAAAATCCTTACTTTCCCGCCCAGCCGGTTTGGGGCGAAGACTTCTTTACCGTCCGGATCACCGTGGAAATGGGGGCGCCCTTTCAGTCGGACTTCAAACACTACGACCTTTACGGCAATGGCTACTGTTGGTCGAGTATCGTCGAGCAGTTGATGCTGGAGAAAACGACGAATCTTACCAACCGGGTTCGTTTTGACCCGGAGGCGGATGTTTGTACCATTGTTTGTCCAAATAAAAAAGCGATGTTTGCCGTCGCAGATTTTATCCACCGTCATTTGGGGGACTCGAAGGGTTTCCAAGCGGCGATGGCCACCGTTGATCGGTCCAAGCTGGATTGCTAAACGCCGGGTAGGGGCCCCAGCGGGCGGTCCCACCACCTTATCAAAAAACGAAAAACCAAGATCATGTTCCAAAATTCCTCCCTCTTCCTCTTCCTGTCCCTCCTCCTCTGGAGTGCCTGCGAGACCCCGGCTCCCGCTGGCGGTACGCTGCTCCAATCCCCCGGCGCAGTCAATACCATTGCATTCCAACTGACGGAGCGGGGCGCACCCAGTTACCGCGTGTTACACGGTACGGAAACCATCATCGAAGATTCCCAACTGGGCTTTGAGCTCCAGGGGCAAGCTCCCCTGGCGGAAGGCTTCGAAGTGGTCACCTCCGAACAAAGCAGCTCTGATGAAACCTGGGAGATGCCCTGGGGCGAACAGCGTACGGTCCGCAACCACTACAACGAACTGGTGGTGGAATTGCGGGAAAGCGCTCCCCCCCAACGCGGCCTCAAACTGTACTTCCGGGCCTACGACGATGGGGTGGCCCTGCGCTACGAAGTCCTGGCCCAGGCGGGTGTGGACTCCCTCGTGATCACCGACGAGCGCACCGACTTCCAACTCACCGGCGATCATACCGCCTGGTGGATTCCCGGTGACTGGGACATCTACGAGCACCTCTACAATACCACCAAGGTCTCCGAAATCGACGCCCTCAGTAAGCGCGGCCATCCCAATCTGGCGCAGTCTACCATCCCCCTCTACGCTGTCAATACACCCGACACCCTGCGGACCGAGTCGGGCACACACCTCAGCAACCCAGAGGCCAACCTGACCGATTACGCCGGGATGACCCTCGTGGTCGATACTGCCAAACTCGCCTTTCGAAGTGGCTTGGTCGGCTCCGAGCGGCGGGGCTACAAAGTTAAAAGGGCCCTGCCTTTCCAAACGCCCTGGCGCAGCATCCAGATTGCCGATCGGGCCACCGAGCTGATCGCCTCCAAGTTAATTGTCAACCTCAATGAGCCCAACCAATTGGAAGATATCAGTTGGTTCGAACCCAAAAAGTACGTCGGCATTTGGTGGGAGATGCACGTCGACAAGGCCTCCTGGGATTACGGGATGACCCTGGACAAAGACGGCAAGTGGGTGGATACCGGTGTGGCACACGGTCGCCACGGCGCCACCACCGAAAATACCAAGCGCTACATCGACTTTGCGGCGGCCAACAACATTGGGGGCGTGCTGGTGGAGGGCTGGAATACCGGCTGGGAACGCTGGATTGGTTTTGAAGATCGCGAAGGGGTTTTTGACTTTGTGACGCCTTACCCCGATTACGACATTGAAGAACTGAGCCGCTACGCCCAATCCAAGGGGGTGGAAATCATCATGCACCACGAAACTTCGGCGGCGCCGCGGACTTACGCCCAGCAATTGGATACCGCTTACCAACTGATGAATCGCCTGGGTATTCATTCGGTGAAGACGGGCTACGTCGGGAAGCTCATTCCGGCCGGGGAGTACCACCACGGGCAGTGGATGGTCAATCACTACCGCCAGGTGCTGGAAACGGGAGCCCGCTATCAAGTAGCGATCAACGCCCACGAACCGATCAAAGCTACCGGCCTGCGGCGAACCTTCCCCAATGCCATTTCGCGCGAGGGGCTGCGGGGCCAGGAATTCAACGCCTGGGCTGCCGACGGGGGCAACCCGCCCGAGCACCTGCCCATCGTGGCTTTTACCCGGATGCTGGCCGGACCGATCGACTTTACGCCCGGGGTCTTTGACATTGGCTTGCCCACCAAACCGGACAACCAAATCAATACGACGTTGGCCCAACAGCTGGCCCTTTACGTCGTCATTTACAGCCCGATTCAGATGGCTTGTGACCTGCCGGAAAATTACGTCAACCAGGATGCCTTCCAGTTTATTCGCGATGTGGGGGTCGACTGGGAGCAGTCCCGCGTGTTGAACGGCGAGGTAGGAGACTTCGTAACCATCGCCCGGGAGGAGCGGGAGACGGGCCACTGGTTTGTGGGGGGGATTACGGACGAAAACGCCCGGGAGATCCGCCTCGATTTTGATTTCCTACCAGCGGGTAAAAACTACGCCGCAACCATCTACAAAGACGCTCCCGATGCCCACTACCGGGACAATCCCCGGGCGGTGGCCATTGACAAGTTGCGGGTGAAGCGGGGGGATCAGCAGGTTCTGGCTTTGGCGCCGGGGGGAGGTTTTGCCATCAGTTTACTGGTAGAGGACTAGGGGCGAATGCCGTTTGGGGGGCTGGTGTGGAGGAGAGGGGGAAGGCGGTGCCCTTGCGGCTTG
>CALCCH010000319.1 GCA_937899855.1 uncultured Saprospirales bacterium
AAATACCAATCGTTATGACCCGGAAATCCATTACAGTAAAAATTGAGGGACAATCGACGGACCAAATTACCGTACGGCTCCCCTTTCTCGACGTGCCGGTTACCATGAATCGCAGCTTTTTCGAACGGCGTGTCCGCTGTGGTTACTTCCAACTGGAAGACCAAGCTGCCCTCTTTGAGCCCGCGGGATCCTGAGTCCTTTCCTCCGGGCGTCGGTCAAACGCACGAAGGACCCCGAGGTCTTTACCCCAACCTTTTAAGCCCCTACGGACAAACCTCCATTGATCACTTACCAAAAGCCAAGACCCCAGCGGGCCTTGGCTTTTTTAGCTCCCAAAACTTTGGCCCCCCCTCACCACAATTGGTGGACAACGGGCTGGGCCAGCCAGAAAATTATGCCTACCTTGGTAAAGGAGCCGCCCCGACCGCGTCCCAGACCAAACGGGGATCAAACATCGGGTCATGCTATCGCCAAAAAATACCAGAAGACTGCTGCAAATACTGCCCTTCGGGATCATCTCGGCCCTGTTTAGCCTCGCCTACGTACTGATCGAACGGGGCATCCTCGGCGACGCGCCCACCTACCCCTCCACTGGCAATCCCTACAATTCCAACTGGCTACTTTCGGTACTGGTCGCTTTTGGTATGGGTTCCCTCATCGGTTTGATCGAAGTGGCCTATCTCCGGCGCTGGTACCAAAACAGCAGCCTCCTCAAAAAGGTGGCCTACAAGACGTTCACCTACGTGGTGCTCATCCTCCTGTTTACCATCATCACCTCCACCATCAGCCACGCCGTGGAATTGGGCGTCCGGCCCTGGGATCCTTTGGTCGGTACTTACGTGTTCAATTTTATGTCCGACTTTGCCTTTTGGTCCATCGTGATCTACATTGCCATGGGGATGGGCATCAGCCTCTTTTACACGGAGGTCAGCGACAATATTGGTCAGGGGGTCCTGATCAACTTTCTCACCGGCAAGTACCACCGGGCCATCGAAGAAGAACGCATCTTTATGTTTTTGGACATGAAGGCTTCGACCACCATCGCCGAGCGGCTGGGGCACGTTCGTTACTTCAGCATGCTCAAGCAGTACTACGCGGATTTGTCCGATCCCATCATTCAGTACGGCGGGCAAATTTACCAATACGTGGGCGACGAAATCGTCGTCACCTGGCGCCACCAAAAGGGGGTGCGTGGTAACAATTGCCTCGATTGTTTTACCGCCATGAAGGCGGCGCTGCGCAGTCGGGAGGCGCAGTACCGGTCCGCCTTTGGGCTCGCGCCCACCTTCAAGGCGGGGATTCACCTGGGGCGGGTCACCTCCGGCGAGATTGGTGTGGTCAAACGCGAAATTATTTTCTCGGGCGATGTGTTGAATACGACGGCCCGCATTCAGGGCTTGTGCAATCAGTACAAAGTGGATTTGTTGGTGTCCGAGCAATTGACCGATACACTGGTCCTCCCGCCGGACTGGGAAGGACATTCCCTGGGGGAGGTGAGCTTGCGGGGGCGCAACGAGAAAATCAAGTTGTATACCATCCGGCCGGTGGGCTAGGGGGGAGCCTCCTTTTTAGCGGCTTATTTTTAGAAGAATACTGATGCTATGCATTCCTCTTTGGCATTCGATACCGCGCGCTTTCTTAGAATCCTGACCACGGGAATGGTCCTGCACGGCAGTTGGCTATTCCTGGCGGTGCAGACCGATGAGTTTACCTCAATAGACAAGGGCTTGGTCAGCGGGGCCGGTTTTTTGGTGATATACGCCTTGTCTATCCATTTGGGAATCCGCTTTGGTGGAAGGGTACTGGATCTGCCGGGTGAGTTGCTGTGCTTGCTGGTCATCTATGCCCTTTCTTCCATCTTGGTGATGCCCATCGGATTTCTACTGGTGGAAAGATTGCCATGGCAAATGGAGGGGCTGCCCTTTTTGTTGAGCTCAATTTTCTCGGGGATTGGCATTACCTACCTCGTTCACGCCATCCATCGCATCCAGTACAGGTTCCTGACCACGGTTGGAATCTCGCTGATGGGCATGGCCGCTTGGTTGGTGTACGAAAAAATGCCCGAGAGTATGATTTATGGTATCTTTGATTATCCAGCTTATCGGCTAAGGGTATTTTTTACCTGGCAAATCTTTACCCTGCTCCCGCTGGCCCTGGGGCTTGCTTGGAGCGAGCGCCACTGATCGCTTTTCGATCCGGAGGGTCCGATCCAATGGACGATGCTTTTCGGCGTATCGGTAGGGGCTGGAAAACCGGGGGGCGTCTAAAAATAAACAAATACGTGATCGTCATCATCAATGGTTCGCTGGGCGTGGGAAAATCGACGGTGTCGGAGGCACTGCTCGAAAAGCTGTCCCCGGCCGTACTGCTGGAAGGAGATGCCCTCGGAGACGTCCAGCCCTTTCAGATGTACGATGCCGAGCGGATTGCCTACCTCTACCGCACCATCTCCCACCTGCTGGCCTTTCACGTACAAAACGGTTACCAAAACATCATCATCAATTACGTATTTGAAAGCGAGGCTTCGCTACGGGCCCTGGTGACCCAAGTGGAATCCCACCAAGTCCCCGTCTACTGTTTTTACCTGACCTGCGAGGCCACCATCCAAGCCCAACGGATTCGCCGCCGCAACAACAACCAGGTCGACTGGGAACTACAACGCTACCCCGTACTCAATCGGATCCAGGCCGCCGCCCGTAAAAAGGACTTCCTCGGTTGGGAGGTACCGACGAGCCATCGTACGGCCGAGGCCGTGGCTGAGGACCTGTACCAGCGCATGCTCACGGAAGAGCGCTGAGGTCCCGCGAATCCTGAGCCAAGCTTGTCACCACCATTTTCACCCCAGCAGCACCCACTTATGACTACCAAGCCTTTCCTCTTCGCCACCCTCCTCCTCACCGCGATCGGCTGCGGCCCCGTACCGCCATCCACTCCCCCCGCCACCACTCCCATCCCGCCCAGCAGCTACCCCGAGCTGCTTTCCAGTTCCACCCAGTCCGAAAACGTCTTCAGCTTCACCCGCGACGAACGCAGCGGCTTCCAAACCCGTACGACCGGCTGGGAATGGCAGAGGGGCCGCCTGTTTGCCATCGACCGGGATATCCTCCTGCCCATCGCCGGCCCGTCGGCCCTGGACTCGATCTACAATGGTGCGATCAGCCCCTCCGGCGACCGCCTCATTTACTGCGTCAAAGTAGCGGGTGAAGACCGGATTTACCTGCTCGAAAAGGGGGGAGGAGCCTGGTCCGAGCCGATCGACCTCTCGGGGCCCTCGGGCATTCGGGGCGGCTATTTCTTCTGGTGGAGTGAGGAGGACCTGTACTTTTACGTACCGACGGGAGAGGGCGACTTGGTTCGCGCCAAGCTAGTCGACCGGACCCTAACCATCGTCGACCGACTGGAGGCCCTGAACAGCCCCGCCGCTACGGAGTTTAGCCCCTACGTGGATCCCGACAAAAGCTTCATTGTTTTTTCGCGCTACCAAGAGGGCGACGAGACCCAGCAGGGTTTCTTTATCAGTTACCATACCGCCGCTGGGGATGCTCCCCGCTGGTCGCCCCCCCAAAAGATCGAACGCTTGCCGTACGGCTGGAATCCCTATTTCGTGGCCGGCGGGACCTATTTCTTGTACTCCGATGGCGAAGACATTCGGGGGCTGCCCCGCGATTCGTTGGGGCTCGTTCCGCCGCGCCCCCATTTTCTTAACCGAGATTAAGGCCCCGGGAATAATTCCTGGCTATTTTACCGCCATTTACCCCCAATCGAACAACTTGAATCATGGCAGCAGTCCAACGAACCATCGACTCGGAAAAATCCACGGTTTCCTTCAGCATCAAAAAATTGCTCCTGCTCACCATCAAGGGCCAATTTTCCTCCCTGAGTGGAACGATTGTTTTTGATGAAAACCACCCCGAGAACAGCAGCTTTGACGTTCGGGTGGGAAGTGCCACCGTCAATACCCAGAACGAAAAGCGGGACGAGCACCTGCGTAAGGCTGATTTCTTCGACGTACAAAATCACCCCACCATTGCCTTCCGATCCTCCTCGGTGAGCCAGGAAGGGGGAGGCTACTTGGCCCAGGGCCAACTCCAGCTGCTGGGCCAGTCCCAGGCCCTGAGCATTCCCTTTACCTACCAGGATGGGCGATTCGAAGGTACCTTTGAGCTGCGCCGGTCGGACTACGGCTTGGGGCGCAAATTTCCCACGCTGGTGGTCGGCGATGCCGTCCGGGTGAACATACACTGTACTACGCTGGGCTGATTTGGGATCGGCGCCCCTTCTCGGCGCCCGCATTCTCCCGTTATTTTGAAAAAAAGAAAAAAAATTGCCAAAATCTCATCCGTTTGACCACTCCCAATGGTCCATGTAGGGAATGGCCGAGCCCAGACTCGGTATTTTTGTTCACTTACAAAATTTTAAAGGATGAATTTGTATCGAGATCGCTACTACCGGATCGACCTCCACGAACCGAGTCAAACCCTACAGTTCGTATGGCACGAAAACCACCCCGCAGTCGACTACGAAGGCTTTGTCGAGGCTTGCTGTAATTTTATCGGCTACGGCTTCGAGTACCAAACGCCCCGCATTTTGATCGACACGACCCACTTCACCTACATGCCACCCCCCGAATTTCACGAATGGCAAAAGACGATCCACCACGATCGCTACCGTAAAATTGGGGTGAAGAAAGTCGCTTACGTGATGAATGCCGAGCACGTGGCTTACATGAAAAGCTCGCCGCTCAAGGAGGAGGGTTTTACGACCGACTACTACGATCGTACCGAGACGGCCCTCGCCTGGCTCGCCAACTGAGCTACTTTTTCTCACCGACTCCGCCTTTCCTACGGGGAGGCGGAGTCTCCATTGCAAAACCCATATGGATCACTTTACCAAAGTCCAATTGGACCGGGCCGCTCGGGGCGACATCAACGCGTTTCAGGAGCTGTTCAAAACCTTTCAAGAAGAGTTGAAGATCTACCTGTTTCGCCTCTTGGCCAGCCGGGCGGATGCCGAAGACCTGACCCACGACACCTTTATTCGGGCCTTCGACAAGGTCGCTTCCTTTCGTGGGGAGGCCTCCTTCAAAACCTGGGTCTTTCGAATCGCGACCAATTTGGCTTACAAGGCCCTGTCCAAGCGCCGGCGCTGGGTGGAGGATGTCAAAGGCCAGGCCAAGGACCTCGTCCTCGGGCATCCTTCCTTGCGGGGCGCCATCGAAGGGGTTCACCGTACCTCGGAATTCGGACGTTTTGAAATGCGGGAGCACATCGATACTTGTTTTACTTGTATGGCCAAAAACCTGCCCATCGAAAACCAGGTGGCCCTGATCCTCAAAGACGTTTATGATTTTTCGGTCAAAGAAATCCAACTGATCCTGGATCGCTCGGAGGGACAGGTCAAATACCTGCTCCAAACCGCCCGTAAAACCCTCACTGACCTCTTTGCGCGCCGCTGCGCCCTGGTCAATAAGAATGGGGTATGCCACCAATGTTCTGAGCTCAACGGATGGTTCAATCCCAAACAACGACAGCAGGAGGCCAAAATGAAGTTGCAATTGGTACGCCGGGTCGAAGACTTGGATGCCCGGGCGCTGTTCCGCCTGCGACTGGATTTGGTCAAAAGCATCAACCCCCTACGATCGGAGGGCTACGAATTACAAGAAATTCTCCTAAATTGTAACCGAATGGCCATGGGGGAGCTGAAAATCCCCGGTGCGTCCTGAAAAAATAAAAACCCGGCTATGAAAAAAAAATTGGTCCCGCTCTTGCTGCTCCTCGGTTTGGTGCTGGGGCTCCGCGCCCAGGAAGCGGAGGAGACCAGCTGGCGGGAAATGATCGACAGTGCCGAGCTCATCGCCCTGGTGGAGTACACCTCCGAAGGTGCCGTTTACGCCCGGGCCCGCCCCCTGGTCACCTACCGTGGTCCCCAGCCGCCCAAAGAAATCTGGATCACCGGTTTTAGCGACCCCCACCGCGCCATCGACACCATGCGCCAAGGGGATCGCCACCTGGTCTTTCTTCGCCCCCACGCCGCCACGACCGACGATACGAGCCGGGAGGGAGCACCCATTCCCCAAGCTTACCGCGAGGCCCAGCGCTGGGGACATGCTTACACCGTCTGGAGCCCGTCGGTGGGAAATTTACCCGTCCAAAAAAAGCGGGTGCAATACGATCTGCTCCGCACGACGCAGCACCGCCACTTGCCCTTTCACCCCCTCGCCGAATTCGAAGCCTTCCTCCTCGCCACCGGCCAAACGGACCGGACCCAGTTGCAACGGCGCCTCCTCAAAAAGGCCAAAGCCAAGGGCCCCGGCCCCACCTGTGCCCGCTACCTGATGCTGCTCTACCTGAGCGGCTTCGATCGTTTCGATCCGGTGTACTGCGACATTGCGGCGGTGGCCGATCCCGAGGCTTCCCTGGCCCTCGCTCGTTTGTTGGGGCAGGTACCGGATACGGTCGCCCAAGACCTCCTCCTACACTTGCTCGATCAGCCGCACCAAGGGGTTCAAGAAGCTGCCGTCGACCAACTCGCACTCCGCGATCCGGCGGTGGTGGGGCCGTTGCTGCTCGATAAATTGGGCCCCTTGGAGTCGGACAAAACCTACACCGTCACGCGGGTCGATACGGGCTCCATTTACATCAACCGGCTCCAAGTAAAGATCATTCGTACCCTTCACCAACTGCGTTACCAGCCCGCCACCGAAGCGCTACTGCCCCTGCTCCAAACCGATCACGTGTCCCTGTTTCGCCTGGTGGTGAATGTTATCCACGACCTGGGCAGCAAGGCCTATCTGCCCTACTTTTTGGCCCAATTCCGTCGGCCCAACGACCGGCTGCTCTATTGGGTCTGTCAGTTTATCTGCCAGCACGATTTGGTGGAATGCCGACCCGCCATGCTGGACCTCCTGCGCCATTGCGATCGCAACAAAAGGGCGCATTGGGAATTTTTGCTGTCCCGCCGAGCGGGGATCGCTCACTTTGCCGACTCGCTGACGGTCGACTTTTTACGGACCGATTTCGAACGCTTCCTGGCCCAGCGCGATACGATTCGGAGCAAACCCTTCCGCCGGTGGATCGGGGCCTACGTGGAGGCCTTTGCGCATCTGGAGTGTGCGGCGGCCCGGCCCCTGGTTTACGAATCCTTCTTTCACTGGTTTGGCTACGCCCCCAACTTTGTACCGCACGCCGATTTGTTTGCCCTCAAGTGGTACTTGGAAGATTCGCTCAATAGCCAGGCCCGACTCGCGCTGCCGGACTACGCCATTGCGGGCGTTCGATCACTGGTTTTTGTGGGCCACACCACGACGGACGGCCAGGATTTTGATCCCCGTCGGGACGCCCTGATTTTGGTGGAGCTCGCCCCTCCGCAGACCGGTCTTGGGGCTTACGAGATGCAGGACAAGCTCTTGGAATTGAGGCAGGTCTTGAGTAAAAGGCTCGACCTTCCCCTTATAAAAATCAGTGCCCGCTACGACCGATTGGTGTCCAACCCGGAGGAACGCTTTGCCTACCGGATGGATTTGGCACCGGTGCTGGCTTACTACGCGTACTTTCGGGCCCTGCCCCGGATGGAGGATTTGCGTTTCCTCCGCGCCCTGCGTCAGCACGAGTTTACGGCGAACTGTGGCGGCTACTGCCGGCGCAGCCTCGATGGTACCATCGCAGCCCTGGAGGAGATGCTGCGTTAGGTTGGGCTATTGGCCGATGGCTGGCAGGGCTGGAAAAGATGACGGCCGAGGAGGCTAGAACGCACCGTTGGGAAGGAGGGGAGGTACGGGATCTATGTGGGGTAGAGACCTCAAAAGACGCACTAATGTTTTTAATTTACCAATACCCATGATCGACCGCAATAAAGCCATTGCCGTGGTAGACGAATACTTGAGCTTGGAGTACAACGTAGACCCTTTATACCCCGACCTCAAAACCAGTCGGCTTGACTGGGTGGAAGGAACCCACTGGTGGCAGTTGTTTCCTGTTAAGGCCGGGGAAGAGTACCGAGAAAAAATGCCGGGAAGTATTGGGGGACCGCATTACCTGGTGAGTAAACTCACGGGAGAACTCTACCTGATCAGCTCACTGGAGTTGATGGACTGGTGTCGCGATATTACCCAATTCGCTCAAGGTCAACGGGCGGAATTTTCGTGGCAACCCGTCCGGCAAGACTACCTATCCTGCGAGCTCAGGCGCCGGCCGGTCTATGACCTCCACCCCGTCTACCATACCATCAGCTATCAAAATCGAACGGAGGAGACGTTGGAGCTACTGCGGAATCTACTTCCCCCCGAATCCAGTACGACGATTCGGCCACGGTTGGAGTACATTGCCGTTGATGGTATCAAGGCCCAACTTCGAACCAGTAACTTTAAGGTGCCACCCAACGAGGATTTGGAAAATAGCGAGCCAACAACCACGGCCACCCTGGCTTTCCTGGGTGGGTACGAAATGCAGCACCATACCCTTGCGCAGCTAAAAAAATGGATGCGGATCAATGGCTTGCGTTCCTCGGGGGAGTATTGGATGGAGATACTGGAAACGGATCGGAGTAAGGCGTTTGAAGAATGGCGTTTGGAGTTGAATACTGGGGTGCGTGCCACAGCCAATTCCTCCAGGACGGCTCCACGAGCAACACCGATCAGTCGATCGTAGTCCTGCATTTCTTCTGCGCCTACCAACTGGAGAAAAATCGCCATCCAGCAGCAATCGGGACGAGAAAGACGTATCTTTAATTCCGACGGCGAGTCCCATGCCCGATACTTGCTTTGGCGCCCAAACATTTGTAAACCCACATCAAACCACGCTCATGACTCCACGCCTTTTTACCCTCCTGCTACTCCTGTGCTGGGCCAGTACCACCGGAGCGACCACCCTGCGGATCGAGGCCGAGCAATACGACGACATGCGGGGCATCCAATTGGAAAACAACGGCAGTACCGTGGGCTACTTCGACACGGGGGATTGGCTAAAATACGAAGGGATTGATTGGGAGGCGGGCTACCACAGCGTAGCCTTCCGGGTGGCCAAAGCCAATTATGGCGGCTTCGTAGAAATTCGCCTGGACGCCCCCGACGGACTTCTGCTGGGTATCCTGACGCCCAGCAAGACGGCCGACTGGACCGTTTTCGAAATGCAAAGTACGGCGCTGGCCCCCGCGGAAGGACAACACGACCTCTTCCTGGTGGCGCGAAACGCGGCGGGGGCTTGTAACCTGGATTACTTCGAATTGCGCACCACGCCTCTGACGACGCCCAATTGGGTCCTGCGCTGGTCGGATGATTTTGAGGGGGAGGCGATTGACGAAAGCGTCTGGACCAAAACGCACCACGGCAATCCCCACAACGGCGAATTGCAATTTTACACGCCCCGCCCGGAAAACATCGTGGTGTCCGACGGCAGCCTAAAGCTCATCGCCCGGCGGGAGACTTACACGGGGCAGGGCCCCGGAATGGATGCGCCCGCTACCCGCCAGTACACCTCGGGAAAAATTGAATCCTACGGCAAATGGAGCGTTCGCTACGGGAAGATCGAAGCCCGGATGAAGCTGCCCCGGGGCAAGGGCACTTGGCCCGCCTTCTGGCTGCTGGGGGACAACATCTTTGATTCCGGCATCGGCTGGCCCCGCTGTGGCGAGATCGACATCATGGAGCACGGTCAGGACTTTGACCACCTCGGCGGCGCCATCCACACCGAAGCCTACAACCACTTACAGGGGACGCAAATCACCGGAACCTACGCGATCGACGATTACGACACCGACTTCCACACCTACGGCTTGATCTGGGACCAGGACCAATTGCAATTCTACGTCGATGCCTCTCCCTACCTGACCATCACCAAGGACAATACCGGCAACCGTGAAGCCGAATGGCCCTTCGATCAGCCCTTTTGGTTGATCCTCAACCACGCCGTCGGCGGCGCCTGGGGCGGCACCCCCGATGATGCCCAGTACCCCCACACCGTGGAGATCGATTGGGTACGCGTCTACGAAGACCAGCCCCTGACCCACACCCAAGCCCCGCCGGAGGAATCCTTTCCCGCCCCCTATCCCAATCCCAGCTCGGGCCGGGTCCACCTCGACCTTCCGGGATCGCCCAGCGACTGCATCCTCTACCTGTACGACAAAAACGGCCGGGAATGGCTCGCCACCCAAGCCCACGCCAAACGCGCAACCTACGACTGGTCCGACCTACCCAGCGGAATTTACCTGCTGACCGTTTACCATCGGGGCCGTTTCCTACAATCCCATCGCCTGGTGCTGGAATAATTTGGGGTAAACCTCCCTCACCGTAATGCTATGAATCCATGAAAAAAACAATCTTCTGTAGTCTTCTTTACCTGTTGCTTTGTTCTGTACTGACGGCACAAGACCGCGCTACGGTCCACCAAGTGTACTTCGCCAGCGATCAATTCGAACTGAGTGCCGCGGCCCAGCAAAGCTTGGATTCCCTCCTGGGAGCGGATGCCAGTTACATCACCCGCGTCGAACTGCTGGGGCATACGGATGATGTGGGTGACGAGGCCTACAACCTGGAACTATCGCGCCAAAGGGTGCTTGCCGTACGGGCTACGCTCCTGCGGTTGGGGGTGGAGGAAGACCGGATTAGCATCAGTTTTCGCGGGGAAACCCTTCCTGTGGCCGATAATCGCGTGGAAGGGGGGAGGGCCCAAAACCGTCGGGTCGAACTCCTGGTCTTTCGGCAGCCGCCAGACTCGCCGTCGGTAGCGGAGGTCTTGCTTACGGAAGTGGGAGTGGAGGACGTCACAATCGTCCCCACGGAGACGCCCCCGATCCTCGATCGGGATACGGTACCGCTGGCCCCTCCTCTGGAAGGAGACACCCTCCTCGAAGTGGAGGGCGTACTGATTGAAATGAGCAAACGGGACTACGCGCGGACCCGAAATTGCTTGCAAATCACACCGGTACTGGACGGTACTACGGCCCGGGAGCAAAACCTAACGACGCTTACGGTGGAGGATGAGCTCATGGTGAGTTGTGGGATGATCAGAGTGGAGCTGCTGCCCCCTTGTGAAGGCTGTTTTGATCGCCCGATCAAGGTCCGTTTCCCGGTCAAGGATCGGACTTGTGATCCCTGTAAATTGCGCAGTGTCTACGGTGGTCGTCGCAGCGGTCGTTGGCGGCTTCGGAATAACGAGCGGGTCAAAAAGGTCCGGGTGGACGGAAAGTCTTATTACGAGTTGATCCTGGAGTGCCCCGGAAAGTACAACTGTGATTGTACCTTCGAGGAGCGGCGGGTCGTCTTCAGACTTCCCCGTCGGTATCGGGTGCAGGAGCTGGGGGTGTACAGCGATTGCCCCCTGGTCAATATTCCGTTTACGACCAAAAAGAATAAGGCCAGGGGAAAATTGATGTGCCTACTGGCGGGGAAGGAGGCCTGGGTATACCTAAGGGCCACCAACGGGGAGGATACGCTCCAACTGGACCGCATTCCCTTGGCGGATTTGGAGCACTTTGGTTGGCGGCGGTGTAAATCGGAGCGGCTTCGGAAAAATTTTCTGGAGGTGTTCAAGCGGTGGCGCTACAAACTCTACGGCCGTTATCGAATCGGGTCGGACTTATTGGAAGGAGAGGAGTTGTTGGGGAGGCATGAGGAGGATCAATAAGTTTACATTTAATGAAAAGCTAAAACGTACGTCGATGTTATGGTTTCTGAAAAAAAAGCCGAAACGGATTGTCCAGTGTCCGGCTTGTGAGTGGCAGCCGGATGGGGAAAAACATTGGAGCTGTACTTGTGGACACGTCTGGAATACCTTCAAGACTCGGGGAAAATGCCCCAGTTGTAAGTGACTTGGTGTCCGGGCTGTGGGCAAACGACACCACACGAGGAATGGTACTTGACCCAAGCGGAGTGGGAGAAACGAGAATCCACGGGGAACCCCGTCTGGAAGGCTAGCAAACGTCGTTTGGAGTCGCGCCTGATTGCTCACGGCATTAAGTACGCTCGGATCAGTTATCTACCATACTTGGACCATACAAAGGTAATTCTTCAGCCTTCCTTCGAAGCTGCTTGTCGACTCGTGATTCTCTACGCAGTGGCCCACGGCGCAGCGCGGCCGGCAGATCGACTACAGTTGGCCAACTGGGTGAAGAGCCAACAAATATGGGAAAAGGTCTCCCCCGGGGAGCGCGAATTTTTAACCACTCCCCAATTAACGGAAAATCAACTGATCGACTACTCTTAGCGAATGGAGGGCGCCCTGAGTCTGGCTTGGTGCTTGCGGAAAGTCGAGCGACTACCCAGACTGGATGGCACTGGTCACGACAAGGCCATGTCCGCATTTTACGAACAGTTGCCTGGTTTGGGAGAAGATCTTACGCTCTTCTTCACTGACCTGAATTACCGCGACCTGGGAGCGATTTACGAAGAAAATTTACTCAACGAACTGGCAACGACCTACTTTCGGGATTTGATGTTTAATGGCCAACCTGATACCAGTAATATCGACCGTCGGGTGTGCTTTGAGCGACACCGAACGCTCAACTGGTTGCGTCAATTTATGGGGATCAGCGAGTGGGACGAAACGGATACGTCAACTTGATCTACTGGAGAAAGCATCATCTGGGAGAGGATTTGATTTTCCCAATGACCACCCTGGGCTGGGTACGCAGGCCTCGCGGATCGACAAAATAGCGCAGCTTTTGGGGCAACTGGAAGAAC
>CALCCH010000320.1 GCA_937899855.1 uncultured Saprospirales bacterium
ACAGCGAGTCTCCCTGTAGCACATCGGGTGGTCCCGGAATGAGTACCGACAGCTCACCCGTAAAGTAGTAGCCGGGGAAGAGGTCGCTAAAGAACCAGCCGTAGCGATCGGGCGCCACAAAGGTATCCGCAGTGCTGAGGAGAATGGCCAAATCCAGGCTGGCGTCTAGCTCCAGCCACAGCGTACCAGCGAGGATGGTGGTCCCCAGGTTTTTGACCGTGGCTTGGAGGGCATTGGGCGTATTACAGCGGGGAAACAAGCCGCCCAGGTTGGTCTGTACCTCATTGCGCTGCACATTGGGAAAAACACCGAAGAAGAGGTCGTCGCAGGAGCCGCTGCTACCGATTTGAAGCTGGAAGCTACTCGATTCGGTGTGGCGGGCCCACGCGGTCTGGGCGGCGTCGTTGTTGCGTCCGGGGTTGGTGCCGGGGTCGTG
This sequence comes from uncultured Saprospirales bacterium, assembly GCA_937899855.1. Classification (GTDB taxonomy): domain Bacteria; phylum Bacteroidota; class Bacteroidia; order Chitinophagales; family Saprospiraceae; genus CALLVY01. Next base: position 437 of record CALCCH010000320.1, read on the forward strand.
GATGAAAGCGCCGGGGGCTTTGGAACGGGGGTAGTACACCACATCGTTCGGTTCGAGGGTGACGCTGCCGTTGGAAAAGAAACCTTCGTCGGGATCCTGGACCTGGTTTTGGTTGCGGTCGTAAAAAATGTGGAACCGCACCTTGCCCAAATTATCGGCACAGGACTGGAGCAATTCGTTGGTATTGAAACAACCCTGCCCCTGCTCTCCATTGCCGACCACATTACCCTGCCCGCCGTTGGCGAAATAATTACAAAAGTTGAAATTGTCGCAAACGGTCAGTTGGGGATTCCCGGCCAGGAAAAAACCCGCCGTCGTAAACAAATCCAAATTACTCAGTGACGTAATGTCGATCAGCGAATCGTTGCGGCTGATTTCGACCAACCCAAAATCCATGCGCTCCAAACGCTCCAGTCCCCTTAGGCTTTTCAGCTTGGCCAAGGAATTGATGCTCAGGGTGCCCCCCACGTACTGTAGGTTCATCAAACCACTGATGTCCTCCAGGAAGAGGTTGTCGTCCAACTGAAAACGCGCCTCAATCCAGGTTAGGCTGCTCATTTCCCCCAAGTCCTTGATCCCCGATTGCTGGACTTCTAGCACAGTCAGGGAATCAATCCCGCTCAGCCCGCGCAGGCTTCCCCCACCCAGACACAGCGGGGCGGGGTTGGGCGTACCCGCTACCTCCGCGCCAAAAATATCGAGGCGACCGGAAAAATCCACCAGGTTTTCCATGCCTTCGAAACTTTCGAAACAAGTTTCAAACATGAGAATATCCCCCCCAATCTTATGTAAGTTGGGAATACCCAAAGAGCCGTTGACCAGGGATTCCAGTAAGGAGAGATTTCTCCCGATCGCCCGCAAATTGTCCAGCCCGGCAAAACTTTCCATCCGCGATTGGAGCAGCTCGAGGTCCCTACCGATACTGCGCAACTGGCTCATCCCACTGAAGTCCGTACCCGTAGACAGGCTGATGGAAAGATTCCCCCCAATGCGCTCCAGCGACGAAAAACCCAACAGGTCCATATTGCCGACCTTGGAGATGGTCAAATTTTCGGTAACCTCCTCCAAATTGAGCAGCCCCGCCAGGTCGACATTCGATTGTCCCGTCGGGCCCGTCCGGAAGATGGACAGCGTACCGTTGATCCGGGTAATCACCCGCAAGCTGTCCAGGTTGCGAATCGAATCCGCACTCATCGTACCCAAGATGACGCTCAGGTTGTTGTTGAGTTCGGTACAGTTGGGAAAGTTTTGGATAAATTCATCCACGTCGCGCTGCTCGATGAGTGCGATCGGGCTGGTGGGGCATTGGGCCCGCAAATCTGCAGGTTGGAGAAGACCCACCAAAAGTCATAAGACTAGTCCAAATAGATTTGTAGTTGTTGGCATCACAGATTCAATTTTGTATTTTTTAGAATATTTATACTCGTGGTCTCCACCCCTGGCCAGCCATAGCTAGTCCCCGGCTAGCAGGGTCATCCAGCAGACGTCAAAATCAAACGCATTCAGATCGATGGTTTCGCCCGGACGCCAGCCTGAATTTCTATCACGGCTTCGCCTTGGGACGCTGCCCCCGGAGTTCACCAATCCACCATAGCGAGAAAAAGCATGGGAAAAGAAGAACCTTCCGTGGCACCATCATAGCGTTTTTTATAAACCTTAATTGTTGTTGTATTGCGCGGTTGTTTACCTTCGATTGTCCCTCTAAGTCTTCAATTGAACCCTCAAATTGCCTTGCTTGGCGACAAAATTCAACTCTGGCCCCAGATTTTCGTACGAGATTGTTAAATCTTGTCAACTCCCAAGGCACAAAAGTAACTACCGTGAAAAAATTCAAGTCCATTCTACTCGTCGACGACGATGACGCCACCAATTACCTACACCGCCTGTTCCTACAGGAATGGGACTGTGCCGAGCATATCTATACCGCTCCGAATGGCCAGGAAGCCCTCGAATTTCTTCAGACCAATCGGGACTTTCAGGAAGGCCAGCCTTCCCTCATCCTCCTCGACATCAACATGCCCATCATGAACGGCTTTGAGTTTATGGAGGCCTACCAAACGCTCGACTCGCAGTTCAAAGCTTCCATCGTCGTGGTGATGCTCACCTCCTCCCTCCACCATACCGATCAGGAGCGCGCCAGTGGCCTCACCGAGCTGGCCTCCTTCATCAACAAGCCCCTGTCCCAAGAACAGATGCACGCCATCATGGAGCAAGTTAAAGTCACCATCGATACTTAGGATTGGATGCCCAGCGCCCGCGCTTTGGTGGGTGAGTGCTCCGATTCGAGTGGCAGGTAAATTCGAAAGGTCGTTCCCCGCCCCTCTTCACTGTCGACCTCCAGTCTCCCACCGCACTCTTCTACCAACTTCTTGACGATGTACAAGCCCACTCCCGAACCTTCGACGTGGTTGTGAAAGCGGTTGAACATGCCAAACAATTTGGCGCCGTAACGCTCCAAGTCTATCCCCATTCCATTGTCGCTGATACTCAACCACAACCACTGCTCCCGCAGGTGGCTACTCACGCTAAAGAAGGGCTCCCGCTCGGGCGAGCGGTATTTGATGCTATTGGTCAACAAATTGGCGAGGATACTCTTGAGGTTGGGTGGAGAAAAGTAGACTTCCGCCACCTCAAAATCGGTCTAAATCTGGGCCCGACTCTCTTCCATCAACCCC
>CALCCH010000321.1 GCA_937899855.1 uncultured Saprospirales bacterium
CGCTCAGGGGGCGGGTCTGGCGCAGGTACTCCGCGATGATCAATCGACCACCGGGCCGGAGCAGGCGATAGGCCTCGCGGTAAAACCGCGACTTCTCGGGGGCGTGACAAAGACTTTCGCAAGCCCAGACCACGTCAAAGCTGGCCGCCTCAAAGGGCGTGGCACAGTAATCGGCCCGGAGAAAATGGGTCCGGTCCTCCAGTCCCAGGGTGGCGGCCTGTTGTTTACAGTCGTCGATTTGGCTTTGTACCGGGGTGATGCCCGTGGCTTCCACGCCGCGATGGAGGGCCAGCCAGAAGCAGGACCCGCCCTTGCCACAACCCGCGTCGAGTACCCGTTCGCCAGCTTGGATGGCCACCCAGTCGGCGAGTACGCGATTGGTATTCATGAGGGCCTCGGTGTGTTTGAGTCCTTCGCGATCGTAAAAGCCAAAGTGAACGGCGGGGGTGGGCGAGTTGTCCCAGGCCACGCGGTAATCAAAACGGGTGCGGTCGGAGTACTCGATGATGTCCTGAAAGTCTTCGTCGCGGATTGACATGGATAGAGTGGGCTTGGTGTACGGAGGCGAAGGTAGTAAAATATCGGCGGGCCTCCAATGGCATTCTACCGGTTGGGAAATGCCCCGGAGCTCAGTATACCGCTTCGATATAAGCCAGCAGGTTCCAGATATCGTCATCGGTCAGGGTCTGATAAGTAGGTTTGACCATTTCGCCCCACTCGCGGTGGAGTTGGAGCGGACGGGCCAGCTGGGTGGTATCCAAAAAAGCCGCTGGATCGCGCAGGTAAGCCTTGAGCTGGGTAGTATCGGGATACCAACGTTCGTACACGCCTCCCAGAGCGGGTCCGGTCATATTGTCCCGCATGTTCTTGTTGTGGCAAAAGGCGCAGTGCATTTTAAACAGCGCTTTTCCCCGATCCACCTCATAGTGCCCCCAATCCCGCTGCCATTTCCAGGTCCGAGGGGGGGATACGACATCGCAAAAGTAGGTGGTGGGTTCCGCGGGCGCTTCCGCGACTTCGGTCGAACGCCGCCAAGCCAGGGTGAAGGTGAGGATAACCACCAGCAAGGTGGTGTAGACCAGCGGGGCGAGTAAGTGGTAGTTTGTCATTCGCTTTAGTACTTATTTCACCGACATTGACCGGTTGCCCAGCGCCCTTCGGGCTTACCGGGTGGGGTATCACTCGTCGGCCATTGATAAGATAAGTTTTTCCCGGCATTGGTGCCACTCGGCGGTGGGGGATTAAAGACATCCACAATCAGTGCGGCAGCCGCTCGCCACAGTAAGGACAGTACCGAACCTGCTCTGACGATTCGGGGCCCCGATCGGGCGACTCCTTGCCCTCCACCTTCTCAATAAATCCCGCACTGATGATGCCCGTAGGCAGAGCGACCAAGCCCACCCCCAGTAGGGCGATGATGCCCCCCATAAACTTACCCATTCCGGTGATGGGGTACACGTCGCCGTAGCCCACCGTGGTGAGGGTGGCGATGGCCCACCAGAAGGTGGCGATGATATTGGGGAAGGCCTCGGGCTGGCTTTCGTTTTCGAGGTTGTACATGAGCGCGGAGGAAAGCAGGAGGAGAATACAGGTGACCATAAAAGTAATGCCCAATTCGATGCGTTTTTCGTAAAATACGCGGGCCACCATGTTGAGGGCGCTGGTGTAGCGGTTGAGTTTAAAAATGCGGAGGAGGCGAACGATGCGGAGGAGGCGGATAAAGCGCAGGTCAAATTTGAGGAAGAAGGGCAGGTAAAAGGGGAGGATGGCGATGAGGTCGATCAGGCCGATGGTGGAGGTCACGAATTTGATCCGGGCCAAGTGGGGCGACAGGTGGGGAAATTTGAGGTCGGCCGTCCAGATTCGCAGGAGGTATTCCAGGGTAAAAACGAGGATGGTAAAAATTTCGAAACCGCGCAATACGCCACCCAGTTGTTGCTGAACGCCCGCAAAGGATTCCAGGATGATGCCCAGGACACTCAGCACGATCAGGGACATGATCAAAAAATCGATCCACTGGGCCCAGGAATTCTCTTTGGCCCGGTTGGCGTCAATCAATTCAAAAATACGCTGCTTCCGACTCATCTTTGGGGGTTTTGGCCCCAATGTAGGAAAAAAGCTTTGTTTTGCGAAAGCCAGGGCGGGCCCTATCCGCATCCGTATTCCGAGTGGGGGAGGAATCGAAAACTGGTGGTGAGTATCATATTATTTGCTAACTTTAGGAGACGATGCAAAGACCCAACGAAAAACTGGTCCCCCTGTACATTGGCTTCACCTTTTTACTCGGAGTAGGCTGGGGCTACCTCGATCACGGCCGGGCCGAATGGGCTTACCTGGTGGGCAACGGACTGGGCTACCTCATGCTCTGCGTAGCCTTGGGCTACGGACTCAACTTTATCTTCAAATCCCTCCAAATCCTGGACTACGCAATCGTACCGGAGCCGGAAGTGCTGGACGCTGCGGAGCCCAATGAAGCCCTGGCCCGGGCCATCCAAAAGATGCAGTACAGCATCGCCACTTTTAAATACAGCTTTGTCGTCGGCGCCCTAATCTTCGCCCTGAGTTTGCTATAGGCGGATGACGGGTGCCATTCCCCTCCCTTTGATTTGGGCGAGCTGGAAGGGCTACCTCCCATCCTTGGGTAAGGGCAAGCGATGAAGCTTTAAAAAAGTCAGCTGGTCCCAGTAGCCGCGTTGAAATTTTATTTTCCCCTCCACCACCTGAAAAAAACCACAGCCTCGCAAACCAACCGGGTCTATCCATTCCAAAATACCCCACTCTCCATCCTCGTAAATTCGCTCCACGATACAGGTCATTTCAGCCCCGGCAAATTCCCGTCGAAACTGCTCCACGATGGCCGCCTTGCCGTGAACGGGATTGAGGGGTACCTGGTGGTTGACGGACTGATCGTGATACAATTCCCCGAGGGCTTCCGCCGCTCCTCGGTTGAATAAGTCTACCCAACGCTCAATCAAAATTCTGGCTTGCATGGTTTGTGTATTTGTCCAAGGCCCTCCCCCCTCGCACCACCGACGTGGGCTGGACCAAAGTGATGAATATGCGCCATAATACCTATCCCCCCGCGACCGTAGCACCCGAACATAGAAGTGA
>CALCCH010000322.1 GCA_937899855.1 uncultured Saprospirales bacterium
TTTTTTACTTCATTTCTGTTTGTGTCCGGTATGACCTCCCCTTGCCTTAGGACCAACACTTTTAGTTTTGGGCAATGGGTGTCTCGTCCCTTGTTTCTTAAACCATTCCGGTCCGCAAGGGAGATTTTATCACCATCCCCCGCAACGTGCACCACTCGGTACGGGTGACCAGCCGCAAGCCCCTGCGGGTCCTGTCGATCCAGGCGCCCGAATTTGTGGGTCGGGACCGCATTTTTCTGGAATAGCCCCGGATAAAATCATACTTTTGTAAGCTCAACTGTCTCCAACACATGCACGATATCGAGCCCTATTTTCGCTGGCGTAGCCACTACGTCGCTTCGGAAGACCCCCGCTCACCCTTTCACGGAAGGGTCTACAGCGAATTTCAGTTTACCGAAAAGATTTACAATTACTACATCCACCCCCAGTGGGATGGCTTTGGATCGGCCACGCTCTACCTCAAAATCCTGTACGTCGACTACGACGAGGGCTACGCCATGATCGAGCTGATCGGCGAGTGGAACGATGCCATCGGCAACGACATCATGTTGCTCAAACGGGATCTGGTCGACTATCTGATCCAGGAGCACATCCACCGCTTTGTCCTGCTTTGCGACAATGTGCTCAATTTCCACGGTTCGGACGATTGCTACTACGAGGAATGGTACGACGACGTCAAGGACGACGGCGGCTGGATCTGTTTGATCAACACCCTCCAACACGTCGAAGAGGAAATGGTGGAAACCCAACTGCCCTATTACGTCAACTTTGGCGAGCAGTACAACGACCTGCTCTGGCAAGGCATGACGCCCAAAAATCTGTACCGCCAGGTCCGAAGGCTCCTGGAGGGAGAAGTAAAAAAACTGGTGTAATGACCGAGGAAAAAGAACACCGCTCCGGTTTTATCAACATCATCGGCCAACCCAATGTCGGCAAGTCCACCTTGATGAATGCCCTGGTGGGCGAGCGCATGTCGATCATCACCAGCAAGCCCCAAACGACCCGCCATCGGATCATCGGTATCGTCAGCGGAGCGGACTATCAGCTGGTTTTTTCCGATACCCCCGGCATCATCGATGAGCCCGCCTACAAAATGCAGGAAGCCATGAACCGCTTCGTGAAGGGTACTTTTGAGGATGCCGACCTCATGATCCTGGTTACCGAGGTGGGTGAAAAGTATCCCGAAGATCATCCCCTGCTCCAACGACTTCAGAACATTCAACCGCCCCTCTTCCTGGTCATCAACAAAATCGACCTCGGGGAAGAACAGGCCTTGCTCGACTTGATCGCCTGGTGGCAGGAGCGGCTCAATTTTACGGCAGTCATCCCCATTTCCGCCCTCCACCGCAAGGGTACCCAGTCCCTGCTCGATCTCGTCCTCCAGCACTGCCCCCCGGGCCCGGCCTACTACCCCAAAGATCAGCTTACCGATAAGCCCGAGCGCTTTTTCATCAGCGAGATCATCCGCGAAAAAATCCTGCTGCGCTATCAGCAGGAGATCCCCTACTCCTGCGAGGTAGCCATCGAGTCCTTCAAGGAAAGCCAGACCAAAGCGGGACAGCCCCTGATCCGCATCTCCGCCCTGATCTTCGTGGCCCGTAAGTCCCAAAAGGCCATCATCATCGGCAGACAGGGAGCGGCCATCAAAAAACTGGGTACCGATGCGCGCAAAAGCATCGAGACCTTTTTGGAATCCAAGGTTTTTCTGGAGCTTCACGTCAAGATCCGCGAAAACTGGCGCGACGACGAAAGATCGCTCCGGCGTTTTGGATATGAAGGTTAGGGTATGAATTTCTGCCCAAAAAAACCGACCTTTGCCACCTAAAATCAGACACCTCTAAACATGGGAAACGTAGTGGCCATCGTGGGCCGACCAAACGTGGGAAAATCCACCCTCTACAACCGCCTCATCGGAGAACGACAGGCCATCATCGACGACATTAGTGGGGTCACGCGCGACCGGATGTACGGCCTCTGCGAGTGGAACGGCAAGACCTTTACCGTAGTCGATACCGGGGGCTTCGTCAAAAATTCGGACGACGTCTTTGAGGCTGCCATCCGCTCTCAGGTCAAAATCGCCATCGAGGAGGCCAACGTACTGGTTTTTCTGGTGGACGTGAGTACGGGGGTTACCGATCTGGATGGGGAGATTGCCGATTTGCTGCGGCGGGCGGACAAACCCGTTTTCCTCGCCGTCAACAAGGTCGACAACAACCAGCGCCTGCTCGACGCCAATGAGTTTTGGAGCCTGGGCTTCGAAGATACTTTTTTCCTCTCCTCCCTCTCCGGCAGCGGCTCGGGCGAACTGCTGGACGCCATCACCGAACACGTCAGCGATGGGGAGGATACGGAAGATGAATTGCCCAAATTTGCCATCCTCGGCCAACCCAACGTCGGCAAATCCAGCCTGGTCAATGCCCTGCTGGGGGAAGACCGCAACATCGTCACCGATATCGCCGGTACCACCCGTGATTCGATCCACACCAAATACGCCAAGTTCGGCAAGGAGTTCCTCATCATC
>CALCCH010000323.1 GCA_937899855.1 uncultured Saprospirales bacterium
CCCCCCCCCCCCCCCCCCCCCCCCCCCCCCCCCCCCCCCCCCCCCCCCCACTACAAATGGAGATAAAAATCATTATTGAGTAATTATTTGATTTTATTATCTTTTTTTGATAATTTTATCCTCAGTCAAAGGATCAAGTTTTCTAATGAAAATCATACTTAGAAACACTAAAACATCTGAAAACGTGGAGGCGACTATTTCGAGGGTATCAAAGGGGGAGATACCTTTAAAAAAGGATGGTTGGCAATTCAATTGGCGTCAACTGTACAAGATTGAAGGCGCTGAAATTTATAAGTTATCAACCAATGAAAATCCGAAAATTATTGAGGGAGTATTGATGATTACAATTTTTAATGGCGAAATGGTATTTATGAATAACGTCGAAATAGCACCACACAACTACGGAAGTAAAGGAATTTACAAGGAAGTCGCTGGCTGTCTCATTGCTTATGCCTGTTTGGAAAGTTTTGAAAGAGGCAAAAAGGGCTACACTGGCTTTTTATCATTTGACAGCAAGACGCAACTGATCAAATTGTATCAAGATAAATACGGAGCTAAAATAGCAATGGGTAATAAGATGTATTTTGATCCACTTGCGGGAAAAGCGCTCCTAAAAAAATACTTAAACATCGATTCAAAATACTAGGCAGCATGAGAAAAAAGAAGACAATCAAGGCGGATGGTCTCCAAGGGTTGGGAATAGGAGTCGTAAACACGAACAGTAAGGAGTTTAGATGCTTACAGGAAAAGATAAAGGAAGAATCGCAGCGGCAATCAAAAAAACAAATACTTGAAAATCAGCTGCTTTCATTAAGGTTTCAAATGGAGCGATACCTTAGGGAAAATCCAGCGATCGTAAAAGAGGTGGGGGCTTTCCTCAAGGAACACGTTCAAGTCTTGGGCATTAAGAATAAAGACTTTGCCGAATACATCGGTTACAAAGAATCATATTTAAGTGCTTTGTACGCTGGAAAGCGCAAGATTAATATTGATTTGGCACTAAAGCTGGGTAAGATATTTAATGTCGATCCAACACTGTGGATTCACATCCAAAGTAAGAATGAATTAAAAAAGATGGAGGACGAGAATGAGAAAGCATATCGCAAATACAGCATTGATGACTTGTTGAAGAAAGCAAGTTAAAGAGAAAAGACGGTGGCCAATAAGGGGGAGCAGGTAATGGTCGGAAGCTGGTGGGCAAATGGAGAAGGAGGACCCGACGGAGGGGCGTACAGCGAATGGCATTTGGGGGTAAAATATTGATTGATGGCCACTTGCGTTCTGGCTTAAAGGCGATTGGGTGGATCGAAGGGCGTAAATTTTTTCCTCAATAAGGCCAAATAAAAGCGCAACTGTTTTGCTATCAACAAAACAGTTGCTAATTTGTAAGCGTGCTACTGAAAAGGTGCCTAGAGTTCCTGCATATCTTCGACGAGAAAGAACTCGTTTTGATCGCTCTGGCCGCCCTTGATCTGGCGCGTTGCCTTTGGCGATAAGACTTGGCTACGCGAAGGAATTTGTTGGAGTAACATACGGAAGAATTTTACGGTGGATAAAAGGTTCGTTGTTGCCAAGCGGGGAGGGGTAGGGCCTTAGAGTTCGTGGATGTCCTCAATGAGAAAGAACTCGTTTTGATCGCTCTGACCGCCCTTGATCTGGCGGGTTGCCTTTGGTGATAAGACTTGGCTACGGGAAGAGATTTGTTGGAGTAACATACGAAAGAATTTTAAGGTGGACGAAAGGTATTGGCCCCATTAAGGTAGGGGATCGGGACTGCGATCCCGCTCCCCGATGTGGATTGGGTCAACCCCTCTCGTGGACCCGCTAAGGGGAGTATCAACGGAGTAAGTGATTGACAATTAGTTGTTTAAACTAAAGCTACACTGCAGATGAATACGCTCTACGAATTGATCGACCTGTTTCCCCCCTCCTTTAAGCCCCCCTGGAACGCAACGCTCCGGGAACTGTACTACGCCCTCCGCAAGCGCCGCTACCGGGAGGAGGAATTGATCGAATGCTTTTTGTCCGAAAAAAAGAGCAAAAACTACTTTAATAAGCTCAAGAGCCAACTCAAACGCGAGCTGCTCAACAGCCTGCTGACCCAAGCCTCCATCTGGGCCGACACGGCACACAAGGACTTGTTTGATCGCTGTCATAAGGAGTACGCGGCTTATAAAATTTTGCTGGCCAGCGGTAGTCGGACTTCTGGTATTCAACTCGCTACCAATCTATTGTCCCGAACCAGGAAATTGGAGCTTTTTGAAATCTCCTATAATGCGGCCCACGACTTGGAGCACCACTATTCTGTCATCAATCCGAGTGCTAAAACGGCCAAGCGTTACGGACAAATCGCCGATGTTCAACTGGCGATGATCTCAGCGGAAAGGTTGATTCTCAAAAAGTATTGTTCCAGCTTAAAACGCTACCACGCCAAACACCGCTATTCCCAAGCGGACCTGGATTTTTTCCGTACGGCCCAGCGCGAGGTCGAGGGTTTGCTCCACTACGGATCGGAAAAGCTCAATCGCTTTATCTACAATATTATCATCATTCGCTGTTACGCCGAGTACGACTATCCGGGTGTCATCGACTACTGTTCCCGAGCCTTAGAAGCAATGGAGGAAGGACATTTTAACCAGTCGCTGCGTTTTGCCTTTCTCTACAAAACGATTGCGGCACAACTTGTACTCGGGGACTACGCCACGGCCAAGGACAACGCCCGCGTGGCGGCCGGAATGATCTCCAGGGGAAAGTACAACTGGCACCTGATCACGATGAAACGGATCATCATCTGTTTTTACGCTGGCGACTACCAGGAGGCCTACGAGCTGTATCGGGCCCACGCTCGCTACGCCTGTCCCTATCCCCTCTTGGTGGAGTACTGGCTGGTCATCAAGGGCTACCTGAACGAGTTGATCAAAATCGTCGAGATCGCAACCAACGCCGAGGAGCGAATTCGTCTCGGTAAAATCCTCAAAGTAATTCCCCACTTCGAAAAAGACAAGGCCGGTCTTAACATCAACGTCCTGCTGATCCAAATCCTCGTCCAGATGATTCGGGGGCAGTACGGTGCCATCATTGACCGGATCGATGCCCTCCGCGCCTACACCCGGCGTTACCTCCAACAAAACCGCGAGACCACCCGGGCCTACCTGTTGCTGCGGATGATTCTAAAAATGGACGAAGCTTCCTACCACCGCATCAGTACCGAGCGCAAAACCGCAAAACTCCGAGCCCAGCTCGCCGCCACCCCCCTCCACCTGGGCCAAAGCCTGGCCGTAGAGCTGCTGCCTTACGGGGTGATCTGGACGGCCATCCTCGAACTGCTCGACACCAAATTTCGCCAGCCCCGCCGTCGCTCCCGGAGCCAACGGCTGTCCTGAGCGACCAGCATTAGATGACCCCTAACATCAACTTCTAATATCAACTATTAAAAACTAAACTTATGATTTCCTCGAAAGCTAAAATCCTTTTGGCCCTCATCGGCCTAATCCTGTTCGTCAGCTGTCGCAAAGATCCACCGGAGCTCCTCCTACCCGAGGGGCCCACAACGGAATTCCGCAGCGTCGACTTTAGCATCGAATCGGAACGCAAGGCCCACTTTTTTGACGAAGGTTACCTGCTGGCTCGCCAACCCCACCTCCGCCTAACAGCGCCCCTGGCCCGCGACCGTAACGAGTGGAACCGGCTGGATACCATTCAGTACCTGATCGACTATCAGGACGACCAAGAGCCCTTCATCGAATCGCTCCTCGATTCGGTGGGCTACCCCCTGTGGTCGCAAACCCAGGGCACCGAGCAGCTCCGGTTTATTCCCCTGGTGGCAGAATCGGCGACCTTGACCTCCGCCATTTTGGTCGTCCAATCCACGGAGGGGACCCACGACTTTAAGCTGCTGCGGCGGCACCGGATTTACAACAACTACCTGGCCACCCGCGTCCATCCCAACTACGCCGCCGAACTCCAGTTGTTCCGCGGTTTTGACCAGCTGCTCTTCCAAGCCGTCGATCCCCTGCTGGAAGCGGCCTGGGCGGCGGAGCTGGCCACGCAGGCGGGCGAACGCTGCCCCAGCTACTGGTACTGGGAATGTACCGAATGGATCGTCCCCTTTGCGGGGGAGGGGCCCACACCGGAGGCGGAGTACCGCAGTACGCCCTGTGGGTCGGTCTGTGTCTCCTGTCTGCTGATCGTTTACACCGATCCCGCCTGCGAGGAGCAGTTGCCGGGCTGGGGACGTACGGGCGGGCGGACCTTCCCACCCGAGCGCGAGGGGTCGAGCAGTTATCCGCCGCAGGGCAACGGTGGCGGTCGCGACGGCGCGGGCGGTGGGGGCAATCCGGGCAATTGGTGGGAGGAGCGGGCCTATCCCCACTTGTTGGTGGAGCTGATTGCGGATTTGGGCTTGGCTGCGGAGGATGCGGATTTGGCGGATTGTATCGGGGCGAATTACGAGCTGATGGCTTATTTGCACCAGCTGCTGGCGGAGCTGCCGCCGGAAGATTATCTCGCCCGCCAGCAATTGCACCAGGCTTTGGTGGCGGCTTGCCACTGCGACGATTACGATGCGCAGGGGCGGGAGCAATGTGACGAGCGGACTTTGGTGGCCGAGGCCTACGCTCGGGCTCAGGCGGAGTACTGGCACGCCTGGTTCGAAAGCCACTACTTGGACTACGCCCGGGCGGAGGTGGACTTGGAGGCATTCTTGTTGCGCTACGGGCCGGAGCGGTACGTGCAGTTGGCGGAGCTGTACCGGGATTTTCAGCTGGCGCATCCCGACCAGACGGAGATGGCGCCGTTGGTGGCCTGGGTCTTGAAAAAGCTGGCGTAGATGGGAGTGGGGGCCGTCACTGATTTTAGCCTACAGATCGTGCTGGAGTATTGGATGGGAGGGCACGAGTCCTTCGCGACGGCCTGGGAGCAGTTGGACGTCAACTGGTGGCAGGTCTTTTCCTCGGCGGCCGAGGCGCTGTGGGAAAACAAGTATGGGTCGACCTTGCTGTCGGCCTTTAGCGATGTGATGAATTACCTGACGAGTACACCCCAGGAGGAGATTAGTGCGGCGGGTTTTGGCCAGTCGCTTGCCTTGGGGGCGATTTCTGGCTATCTTGGTGCTAACGCGGCTGCTTACGTGGGTCAGATTGGGGCCTACATGACCAAGTACGGTCCGCAGGCGCCGCTGAGTCGGCTCCGCGAATTGGGGATTCATCCCTTCTTCTTTAGCTTGGCGGATTTTCGGAAGATTGCCATTGCCAAGTTGTGGTTAAATCCGAGTTTTACGGGGCGGGGGGTAGCTTTGGAAGAATTGGTATCCTATGGCCGCTACCGCAACTATACCTGGGTCAATGCGGCGGGAGAATTGAATGGGCCGTTGGATTTTCTGTTGGACGGTACGGGGGTGCAGTTGAAGACGATGGCGGAGATTGCGGTATCGGGGCCTCGGTATTCGTCGGTAAAGTCCAAAGTGAAAAAGGGCCTGAAGCAGCTGAAAAGAGCGATTGATGATGAACAGTGTCAGACGGGGCGTTTGGATGTGATGATCCCAGAGAGTATGGATCAGATTCGTCAAGAGGTACAAGAGAATCTACGTCGTGAATTTATCGGAAATACAAACTTTCCAGACTTTCAGAATTTAGAAATTGTAATTGGAACTTTTAAAGAATGAAAATACTAAATCGTTTTATTCACTGGAAAAAGAACATCGTCCCATTTAATTACCATAATCTAAACGTGACCTTTAGTCGTACGCAACAAGATATAGAGCGATTGGAAGCGACGTTGATCCCATGGTTGCCCCACTTAGGGGATAAGGATTTGCTAGAGGCAATAGAAGATCGTGGATTGCTGTTGGACAAGGATGAGCACAGGCACCTGTAGATTATGGAATTTGAACCCCAGCTTCCTCCTTCGGTACGCTGTAAAAAGAGCTTTGCAATATCTGATGTGCAGATGAAATCTCAATTGCTTGATTATTTGGGGATGAATATTGAGACGGAAAAAATTGCTACCTCCTTTATCCAACGAGTACTGACGCTGTCAGGAATCAAGTTAGGAGTACTTTATAACCCACATTATTGGTCTTGGGAGAATAAGCGTAGTCCTGGGGTTTACAAATACCGAGGAGGTCTTAAAGTATACCACGACCCTAAGTTAGATGCCAAAGCCGTTGATCTCTCTAAGCGTCCCGGTCGGATTGCTGCTACGGGCGATTGGCGTTTTGTGGGCGCCTCCGATTATTGGTTTGGCCCGGCGATTTTTGAAGTCTTCCCCCGCGAGCACCTACTGGCCTTTAAGCAGGCCCTGAGTATTCAAGAGCTACCGAACGGCATCATTCATTTACAGCTCCTACATCTGGACGAATACTGGTCGGACGATTCCCAAGCCCGGATTCGGGCCTTGCGGGAGCACCTGGAGATCGATCGTTTGGAGGGGGAGTACCGGAAGGCGTTGCGGGATTTGTGGGAACAGCGGCACGGGAAGTCTAAGAAATCTAATTGAGCGATGATGAATGATTTATTTGCTAGGTTTGTTGACTGGAAAAAGAACATCGTCCTCTTTGACTGCCACGCTTTGAGTGTGCAATTAAGTACAGCGCGTTGCACGATTGATAGTATTTAAGATCAAATGTAGGTATCACAAACTCATATACA
>CALCCH010000324.1 GCA_937899855.1 uncultured Saprospirales bacterium
ATCGGCAGGTTTTGAAATTCAAATTGTCCATCCGCTCCCGTCTCCAGCGGCTCGTACTGACCGCCGTTGATCTCTACCTCCACCCCCGCTACGCTACGGCCGTTGGGCATTTGTACCCCTCCCTCCAAAGCGATAAATGGACAGACGCCCATGTTGTTTTGGATAAATACCGTAGCTACGCAAAACGTTTCGTTCCCCGCCGCATCCCGTACCGTCAGATTGACCTCGTTCGGCCCCAGGTCATCACAGGTAAAGTAGCTGGGAAATACACTAAAGGTCAAATCACTGGCGGCGGTACAGTTGTCGCTGCTTCCCGCGTCGAGCGTGGTAGCGGCCAGACTCACCACCCCTCCGATCCCCAATTCCAAGCTCAAACCATCGTGACAGATCACCACGGGCTTGAGGGAATCCACCACCGTAATGTTGATCGCGCATTGGCTGCTGTTGCCACAATTGTCGAAGGCCGTGTAGCGGACCGTGTGCACCCCGATGGGATAATTTCCACTGGCGTCGGCTCCATTGCTCGTGGCGTAGGGCGAGTCGTTGATGATGCTGATCGTCGGGCTACAGTCGGTGGCCGTGGCCAAGGGCAAGCTGACCGGAGTGATACCACAGTCTGCGGAAAAACTTCCCACCGTAATATCGGCCGGACAAGTCAGTACCGGATCGACCAGATCAACGACCGAGAGTACCTGCGTATGCGACCAATACCCCACCGCCGGATCCACATTGGGATCGTGGTTGCACCAGTCGATGATTTCCCATTCGCGGTGAATGATAAAACAAGCGGGAAAGGCGGCCGATAAAGTGTCGTCCGTAAACCCTCGGTAGACCAGCTCACAGTCGCCGCCCCCCAGTACGGGTTGGCCGGTAAGCACGGGGTCGAGATCGCTCCCGCATTGGGTACTGCTAAAGTCACTGGGAAAACTGACCGTCAATGGGGTCGGGTCCGACAGGTAAATCCACTGCAAGCAACTCGTCGTATTGCCCGCCCGATCGCGAACCGTCCAGGTCCGAACCACTTGTCCCACCCCACAGGTATTCAACTGAACATCATCGGAAAAATACAGCGAGTCGATCCCGCAGTTGTCCTGGACCAGGGCCTGACCGGTCAAACTCAGGTCGAGGTAATCTTCGTCGCAATCCAGGTAAGCCGTAGCCGGGCAAACGATCACGGGTTTGAGCTTATCGCTGACGTAGGCCCGTACAGTACAGTGGTTGTAATTGCCCACCGCATCGTAGACCCGCAGCAATAATTCGACCGGCTCGGGGCCAATATCATCACAGTCAAAGGTGTAGGTGGGACCAAAGGGTCCACCAGCCACGCCCACTTCCAGGGCGCCCATTCCACAATTATCGTTGCTTCCATCGTCGAAAGACCAGGCACTGACTGTCCCCGTACCATCCGAGGTCAGGTCCACCGAAGTACTGTATTCGCAAACCGCCACCGGCGGCACCACGTCGACCACCGTCACCTGAATGGTACAGGTAGCGCGGTTGCCACAGGCATCTTCGGCGGTATAGGTCACTTCGTGAACGCCCTGCGGAACGTTCGCGAAGGGGCCGGTGCCCGTGCCAAAGGCCCAGGATGGCGTAATCGTAAAGGCGCTACAATCGTCGGTGGCCGTAGCGTTGGGCAAAAGAACCGCAGCGCTGCAATCGTCCACATTGGTCCCCACCGTGAGGTCGGCGGGACATTGAATGAGCGGCGCGGTATCGTCGCGCAATTCGATGAGTAGGGCGTGCAGGTCAAAATCGACCGCACACCAGTCGATCACCGTCCCGGTGCGAATGATGCGGTAGGAATTGGGCGAACAGAGCGGCACGATTTGGTCGGAGTAGGAAATGACGAACTCGCAGTCGCCCCCGGTTTCGATCCGTCGACCGTCGATGGTGGGTTCGCCCACGACCGAGAGGTCAAAGGGATCGGCCTGGCAGTCGAGTGCGGGTTGGCTAAAGCCGTTGAGGTGGGGCGGATAGTCAATGTCGGCGTTGGTGGCGCGTTTGAGGTAGATGTTTTGGATGGTGGTACTGCGATTGCCGTAGTCGTCCGTGACGGTCCAGGTGCGCTCCACCCGGGTGGTTACGGTATCGCCACCGAAGAGTGTAAAGCAGCCCTG
>CALCCH010000325.1 GCA_937899855.1 uncultured Saprospirales bacterium
CGCTGCACACCGGCGTCAAAATCGTCAAGTAAACTGATAAAACCATGACCGAAGACCACCAGCACGACACCACCCCGCACGATCGGAAAATGAAACAGTGGAGCCAGTTGCTCAAAGCCGAAAATTCCTGGACCATGTTCAAGGTGATTTCGGAGTTCGTCAATAGCTTCGAAGTGATGAACAGTACGGATCCTTGTGTCTCGATTTTTGGTTCGGCGCGGACCAAGCCCGAGCATCCTTATTACCAGCTTGCCGTCGACATGGCCAAGCGGCTGACCGAGGAGGGCTACGGAATCATTACGGGAGGCGGTCCGGGAATTATGGAGGCGGGCAACAAAGGGGCTTCCCTCAGCAACGGCTTGTCCGTCGGGCTCAATATCGACCTGCCCTTCGAGCAAAACAACAACCCCTACATCGACAATGCCCACAACCTGAACTTTCGGTACTTCTTCGTCCGCAAGGTCATGTTCGTCAAGTACGCCCAAGCCTTCGTCGTACTCCCCGGCGGTTTCGGAACCCTCGATGAGTTGTTCGAAGTCCTCACCCTCATCCAAACCAAAAAGATTACCATGGTCCCCGTCATCCTCGTTGGGTCCGAGTATTGGACGGGCCTTCGCGACTGGATCGCCAAGACCATGCTGGAGAAGGAACAAAACATCAATGCCGAGGATATGAACTTGTTGCCCATCGTCGATACCCCCGATGAAGTGGCGCAGATCATCAACCGTTTTTACCAACGCGACGGATCGAGCATCTCTCCCAACTACGAATTGTAAATCGCCAAGCGGTATCCGACGGGCTATCCTCCAGACCGTCGGATACTCCCTCCATCATTCCGCTCCCGCCAGTTTTCCCTCAATGGCCCGACCAAGCTGCTCGTCGTCTGCCGTAATGGCCTTGAACAAAGCTACCCGCCCCCGCGGATCGACCACCACGTAACGAGGGATCCAATCGAGCCGCAAGAATTTGCCAAAATCGCTTTTCCAGCCCCCATCTACCAGGAAGTGCGCCCCCTCAATGCGGTGTTTTTTGATGGCCCGTTTCCAACGGCCCTTGTCTTCGTCAACCGAGAGAAAGAGAAACTGCACGTTTTTGCCCGCCGTAGCCGCTTGTAAGTCCCGCACCTTGGGCAGGCCCTTGATGCAATCGCCACACCAGGATGCCCAAACGTCGATCACCACGGTCTGGCCCCGGTAGGCTTCCAGTACTTCGCCCAGTGTGCTGCCCTCTCCATCCGTCCCCAGTAGGGGGTTGGCCAGGGCCTCAGCGGAGAAGGTCTCCGGCTGGGGACCAAAATTAAAAGTATGGCGCTTCATGGCGACGAAGGCCACCCCCGCCGCCAGCAGTATTCCGATAATCGTCTTTGAATTCATTGAATCATTGTTAAGGTGCTACCAATAGTTCGGCTCCCGTCCCCGGTACCTCCGCAAAAATTACTCCTTCCCGAGTCAGCGCTACCCCCGTAGCAATATCCTGGGCCAGGAACAAGGGACCATCCATATCTACAAAGTCAATCCGGGGCAAAAGTTGTGCAATGGCCGAGATACCCACCGTGGATTCTGTCATGCAGCCGACCATTACTCCCAATTCCAATTCCCGCGCCCGTTCGATCATGCGCAGGGCCGGGCTGAGTCCCCCGCATTTCATCAGCTTGATATTGATTCCGTGGAAGTGCTCCCGGCAAAGCTCCAAATCGTCGATTCCCCGGCACGACTCGTCGGCAAAGAGTGGGAGGGGGCTGGCGGCGTAGAATTTTTTCATCCCGACCCAATCCTCGGCGGCCAAGGGCTGCTCGATAAATTCGACCCCCAAGCGGGCCAATTCTGGTGCGTAGGCCAGGCCCCGCTCGGCAGTCCAAGCCCCATTGACGTCGACCCGAAAGGGAGATGAACTGTGGGCCCGTAGTTGGCGAATGATGTCCAGGTCGGGCGCCCGCCCCAGTTTGATCTTGTACGTGGGCCATTCCCACGCCCGCATCGACTGGATCATCGTTTCGATGGGGGCAATACTTAGGGTGTAGCTGCTGATGGGTTGCGTCCGTTTTTCCCAAGCCCAGTACGCGTAGAGGGGCAGCCCGGCCCGACGAGCGCAGAGGTCGTGCGCGGCGACGTCGATGGCACAAAGGGCAAAGGGGCAGTCGGCGAGCCGGGGGGCCAGGTCCTCCCACAGTTCGGTGGGCGTTTGGAGGGGGAAGGTCTCGATGCGGGTACGGAGCGCTTCCAGACGTTGGATTTGGTAGTCGATCTCGGTATTGGGGTAATAGGGATTGTGGGTGGCTTCGCCATATCCTACGTTGCCCTCCGCATCGTGCAGGGCGACCACCAAACTGGCTTGGCGATCAAAAGAGCGGCGGGAGATGGTGAAGGTTTCCCGGAGTTGTAGTTCGAAGGCGTGGAGTCGGAGCTGGAGCATGGTGGTAGTATTTAAAGGTCTACGGCACTTTCGGCGAGTTCGATCCGACCGTTGGGAGACAGCCGCAGGGGAATGCCCAGGGGCAGGGTCCACTGGTCGGGAACGTGGCCAAAGGGGAGGTCAAAGTACAGGGGTAGGCCCAGTGGTTCCAAACGATCCCTTAGGGGTTGGTGCAGGGGCCAGGAACGGTTCTTATCCGCTTCTTCGCAATCGGTAAATTGGCCGAGCAGGATGGCCGGGCCCGTCCCAGGCCGTTCATCCGCAACTGGGTTAGCAGGCGGTCGATGCGGTAGGGTTTTTCGCCGATGTCTTCCAAAAAAACGATGCGATCTTTGTAGTTGGGGGCGTAGGGACCACCCGCGAGGGCCGCCAGCAGACTCAGGTTGCCCCCAATGAGGGGGCCCAGGACTTCGCGGGGGTTGGGGGTTGGGGGCATTCCGGTGCCGAGTTCGACGGGGCTGGGGGCGCTGGGCATCAGTAGGGCGCGCCAGTAGCGGGTGCTGAAGTCGGTGAGTGGAGCGCCGGCGAGGGGGCCGTGGAAACAGACCAAGCCACAGTGGCGGTATACCGCCAGGAGCAGCGCCGTGATGTCGCTGTAACCAATGAGGACTTTGGGGTGGCGACGAATCAGCTCGTAGTCGAGCTGGGGGAGGAGTCGCATACTGCCGTAGCCGCCCCGGAGGCACCAGATGCCGGCGATTTGGGGATCGGCAAAAAAACGGTGAAGGTCCCGCAGTCGGTCGCTGTCCCGGCCTGCGAGGTAGCCCTCGCGCTGGTGGACGTACTCGCCAAAAACGCCTTGAAGGCCCAGTTGGCTTAGGTTTTGGAGGGCCTGCTGGGCGGCGCTCTTGCGGAGGGGCCCAGCCGGAGCGATCAGGCCGATGGTATCGCCGGGGCGGAGGGCTGGGGGTTTGGTGTAGGCGTGCATAGTGGTACTGCGTGAAGGATTAACCAATAACGGAGCTTTTGAGGAAATTTTTTTAAAATATTTCGGGTAATTTATATATTTAGACACCAATAACCGAAAAATTGGACCGTACCGGACCACAAACAGCAGTCGCTACCACTACAGCAACGAAGGCATTGCGCTTCGCAGGTCCATCCGTATTGGTACCACATTCTTCCCAAAAACGTCCCATTCCCAATACCGCCTTGAATTGTGAAAACAACACGACCTTTCGCCAGTGGATGGCGCCCGGGCTGTGGTTGGTTGTGCCTGGCGGTGAGGCATGGCTTGTACTGACGGCAGCGCTCGGCATTCCGGGGGCTAGCGCCTTGGGGCTAAGGAGAGAAGTTCGTGGTGGGCCATCAAGGGGGGCAGCAGTGACAGGAATCCGGACGTTGTAAGATCAGACCCTCCCTCTCCCAATGTCTGGGAACCCCGTCTAACTGAATGAAATAAGGTCTCAAGGCACTGAAAATGAATAAACTAAGCAAAAATTTTCCAGTGTCTTCAATGGGATCGAACTATTGGTAAATTGAAATTATCCTCAGGAAAAACTTGACAGGAGTACTAAAAAAGTAGTAATATTGTGTTAGAATCTTAAGAAAAAATGCCCTAATCAAGCATTTAGCCCACACAGAAGCACAAAAAAAGGCTTCAGCTAAACTTTTCCTCCTTTTATTTCCTGAGAAATTCCAATAAAACGATGTCTGTGTGACAGGCAAAGTCGTTTTTTGAATTTTACAATTGCGTTCCCCCATTTTAACCATTTGAAATAGGCAAACTCGCTGTTGTCACGTACTCCCGTGTACTGTGGCACCACCGTACAAAACTTACAATTATGATCGCCTCTAATTTTACATTCGCCAAGCAGGTTTTTGTAACGCTTTTATTGGGGATATTCAGTCTGGCCCTCCCGGCCCAAGACATCCACTACTCCCAATTTAAGAATGCGCCTTTTCTACTCAGCCCGGGCCTGACCGGCGTTTTTAATGGCAAAACCCGGCTGTCCGCCAACTATCGCTCGCAATGGGAAAACGTACCGGTATCCTACCGCACCCTCCTGGCCGCCTTCGATACCAAGCTGTACAGCAACAAGCACCAAACCAGCTTCTGGGGCTTGGGTGCCGTCTTCTCCTTCGACCAAGCCGGCGATTCCAAAATGGGAACTACCTCACTGGGGCTCAATGCCTCCTATACCCACCAACTCGCCCGCGCCCATTTCGTAACGGCGGGACTGCAGGTGGCGGGGGCCCAGCGCGCCTTCCGCACCGAACAACTGCGCTTCGATGAGCAGTACAACGGCGAAACTTTTGATCCCCAAGCTTCCAACAACGAAGACTTTTCCGATCGCTCCGTCTTCTACGGCGACCTTTCCGTCGGCCTCAATTGGCACTTCCAAAAGCCCCGCCGCCGGACCAATTTTAACCTGGGTGGGGGCTTGTTTCACCTCAACGCACCCAATACCAGCTTCTGGGGGGAAGCCGACATCGTCCTCTTCCGCCGCCTCAATGGTTACTTTCTGGGGCAACTTCAAGTGGCCGATCGCTTCGACTGGTTGGTCAATGGCTTGATTCGCACCCAAGGGCCCTACGACGAACGGCTCCTGGGCACGGCGGGCCGCATCCACCTCAATACCGTCCCCACCAAAAGACTGGCCCTCGATCTGGGCCTGGCCTACCGCTGGAATACCGCCGGCTTTGGTAATGGCGATGCGCTGGTCCCCAACATCGAATTTAACTACAAGGACTGGATGCTCGGCATCAGCTACGATATCAACCTGACCGATTTCAATACCGCTACGGGCGGGGCGGGCGGACCGGAGTTTGCCCTGCAGTATATTTTCCGTCCGGCACCGCAAATTGAGTTTTGCCCCACCTGCCCGGTATACTTATTGCCCTAAATTACGGGGAGATTGTCACAAATCATCCGAATTATCGTCATCATGAAAAAAATAGCACTCGCATTTCTCTTCCTCTCCGTGGGGCTACTCCAAGTGGATGCCCAAAGCCGCAAAGCCTACGAAACCGCCGCTGCCGAAGCACTGGCCAGCAAGGACTACTCGGCGGCACTGGGGTACTACGAAGTCCTGATCGACCAGGCGGAATACGAGGACCTCGAAAATTATTACCGCGCCGGGGAGGCGGCCTACAGCTTCAAGCTCTTCCAACGCTCCGAACGCTACTTCCAGATGGCCATCGATGGTGGCGGACGGGAGCAATATCCCAACCTGGATTTTCAAATGGCCATGACCAAGAAGCGGCTCGGCAAATACGCGGAGGCACAAAGCCTCTTCGAACGCTACCTGGCCGAGCATTCGGCCAGTACCGATGGCCTTTCCGAGCGGGCCGCTGCCCAAATCGAAGCCTGCGAATGGGCCCAAGGCATGGTGGCCAATCCCGAGCTCAATATCCACCTGCCCGTGGCGGTCACCGCCACGGATACGGTCGTTCACCTCGATACAAACATCAATACCCGCTATACCGATCTGGCGCCGCTTTCCCGGGGCGGAACCCTCTACTACTCGTCCATTCGCTATTTTGCCGGCGAGAATCAAGCGCCCTTCGCGCGGATTTTGTCCAGTGAAAATGGAGCGCTGGCCCAACCCGTTACGGGCTGGGGTGGGGGAACGCAGTACGTGGCCCACACCGCCTTCAACGAGTCGGGCGATCGCGTTTATTTCACCATTTGTGATACCCTGGGAATGGCCCAGTACCGCTGCCGGATTTATTACCGCGATCGCGAGGGCGAGGATTGGGGGGCTGCCGTAGCGTTGCCCGAGACGGTCAACGCGCCCAATGCCACGGCGACGCAGCCGTCGGTGGGAACGGATCGCAACACCGGGGAGGAGTGGCTGTTTTTCGTCAGTGACCGGGCCGGTGGCCAAGGGGGGCTGGACCTCTGGTGCAGCCGAATCGTGGATGGCGCAGTGGGCGCACCTTACAACCTGAGCGGTCTCAACACCGCGAGCGACGACATTACGCCACATTTTTATGGCCAGCGTAGCGCGCTCTACTGGAGCTCCGATGGCCGTCAAAGCCTGGGCGGTTTTGATGTGTACAAAACCACGCGCGATGGGGAAAGCTGGTCGGCTCCCGAACACACGGGCTACCCGCTCAACAGCAGCTACGACGACGTTTACCTAAGCCTCAACGAAACGGGCGATTCGGTCTACCTTTCTTCCAACCGCCCCGGGGGCATCTGTAAGGATACCACCACCAAGGAATGTATTTGTGATGATATCTACGCCCTGACAGTGCCCTACCTCGATCTGATCGTAGAGACCTACCACAAACTCACCGGCGAGCAACTGCCCGCCACCGTGGTTGCCCTGCGTACGGGAGAAGAAGAGCCCGATACCCAAGGCCCGACGGAAACGTACCAGTACTTTTACCAACTGGACTTCAACGAAGCCTACCAAGTGGTGGGGACCAAACCCGATTACCGAGGCGATCAACTCGACTTTGACACTTACGAGGTCAAAGAGTCGGGGACCCTGGTCAAAAAATTGTACCTAACGCCAGCCATCGACGTGCTGGGCCAGACCTACGACAAGCAAACGGGCGAACCCCTGACGGGTACCACCCTCCGCCTGGTAGCGGCACCGACGGTACGGGAGCTGGACCGACACGATAATGACAAGGAATACCGTCACCAGTTCGATCTGGAGTTCAAAAAGCGCTACCTGTTGATTGCGACCAAATCGGGCTACAGCTCGGACACGGTGGAGGTCTTTACCGACAATTTGCCCCTCGTTCCCACCCACCTCGAGCGCGACCTGTTCCTCTGTCGGACGCCCCTGGTTAAAGAGCTGCAAATCGTCCTGTTCTTTGACAATGACACTCCCAAAAAACTTCCCTCTAATCACGCTCGGACCACTACCAACTACCGGGATGCTTACCAGCGTTACGTGAGCGAGGCCAAGACCCAAGAATACCTCGGAGCCTTCGAACTGCCCGAGAAGCGGGAGGAGGTAGCCGCGTTTTTTGAAGAGGTGGAGGAAAATTACCAACGACTGGAAACCTTTGCCGACGAACTGTACAAATACATGGTGGAGATTGAGGCCGAGGAGAGCGATACGGTGGTCGTGACGATCCGCGGCTACGCCAGTCCCCTGGCCAAGCCGGCCTACAACGAATTGCTCACCCAGCGTCGGATTTACAGCATCGAAAAATACCTGGGGGAGTACCGCGATGGCGCCCTGCGTCCCTACCTGCGCAACATCAAATTCAATCGGGTACCCTACGGAGAAAGAGAGGCCAAAGGAGGAAGTGAAGACCGTAGCAATAAAAAAGCCTCCGTTTACAGCATTGATGCTTCCCGGGAGCGGCGGGTGGAAATCCTCAACGTGACCAATCTGAGCAAGCGCTGCCCGGAAGACAACCCGGAGCCGCAGGATTAATCGTGGAGCAAAAAACAAAAACCAAACTTCTTAATCTTATCAATCGAAAAAGATGAAACGTTTGCTACAAATCACCATCCTCACCCTTTCCGGCTGCCTGCTGGCTCTCGTCGGACAAGCGGAGGACAATGCCCATGCCCCCGCTGCGGACCTGGCCCTCACCGTGACCATCGATGTGGGGGACGCGACCTGCAACGGATCGAACGATGGGATCCTCATGGCCGTCCCCGATGGCGGCCTGCCGCCCTACAGCTACGCGTGGAGCAATGGGGCCACTACCCAGCTGGTAACCGGCGTACCCGTAGGCATCTACTCCGTCACCGTCACCGATGCGATCGGAGCAATGGCTTCGGCTACCGCTACGGTAGGGGAATCCGATCCCTTCGACGTCGTACTGGCGGCTACCTACGAAACCGGTCCCGGTTGTATGGATGGTAAAGTAGACGTGGTCAAAGCAAAATTGGGGGATAGCGGCCCGTACACCTTTATGTGGAGTACCGGATCGACCAATTACCAAATTACCGACCTGCCCGCCGGCATCTACTGCGTCACCGTCACCAATGCCTTTGGCTGTACGGGGAGCGGCTGTATCGAAGTGGAACCCCTACCCGGGGGCTTTCTCCAAACGACGACTTCCGCCACGCCACTCAGCTGCCCCGGTGCCAACGACGGCACCGCCACGGTTAGCGCCACTGGGGGCATCATTCCCTACAGCTACGCATGGAGCGATCCGGCCATGCAAACCACCGCCACGGCCAGTAACCTGGCCCCCGGTCAATACTACGTCACGGTATCCCACGGCGGGGCCTGCCCCGTTATCGACTCCGTGACCATCACCGGGCCCAATCCACTGGCTATCCAAAGTACCATCACTCCCGCCGACTGTAACGTCAGCAATGGAGCGATTGACCTGAGCGTCAGTGGTGGGACGGCGCCCTACAGCTACCAATGGTCCCCCAGCCTGGGCAATACCGCGAATCCGACCAACTTGATGGCGGGCTCCTACACCGCCACGGTGACCGATGCCAGCGGCTGTACCGCCACTACGCCCGAATTGGTGGTGACCGATAATTGTGTCAGCCCACCCGCTTGTACCGATCCGGTGGTCACCAGTGTGGTGGTCATTGAGGGGACTTGTGGAAACGACGATGCCCAAGCGACGATCAACGTGGCGGGTGGTCCCGGAGGCTTCAGCTACGCCTGGACGCCCAATGTCAGTACCGATCCTACGGCCAGTGATTTGGCCCCGGGTACCTACACGGTGGTCATCACCGATTTGAGCGATGCCGCTTGTACCACCAGCGAAACCTTTACCGTCGGTATTCAGGACGGTCCGATGGCGGAGGTACTGGCAACTACTCCCGCAACCTGTCAGGAAACCAACGGCACGGCCGTTTTGGGACCCATTGGCCTGTTGTACGAATGGTGCAATGGTTACGTGGGCAACGATCCCATCCACCTGCCCGCGGGCGAATGCCAAGTGACCGTTACCGACCCACCCACGAATTGTAGCGACGTACTGGAGGTGGTGATTGAAGAATTTGTACCCCTCATGGCGAGTCCTACGATCGACCAGCAGCCCGATTGCATTGCCAATAATGGAGCAGTGACGATCGATGTGACGGGGGGGAGTTTTAACTACGTTTACGCGTGGAGTGATGGGGGGACGGGCGCTTCCCGCAACGACCTGGCGCCCGGCGCTTACTGCGTCACGGTAACCGATAACGGGCCGACGGGCTGCGTGACGACCACCTGTTTTGTCCTCAGCCCATCCGGTGGTCCCAGCGTGACCGCCGATTCTCCCGTGGTCCTCGACTGCCGGGGAGATGCCAACGGTACGGTACAATTTACCGTCACTCCTAACGACCCCAGCTACCAAATCGTCATCACGGATGCCAACGGAGCCAGCTATCAAAATGGCAACCTGCCTCCCGGCGAATACTGCTTGTCGGTAATCGACGCGACGGGCTGTACGCTCGGTGGCGATTGCTTTGAAGTGGTGCAGCCGGAACAAATCGACGTCGACATCAATATCTTTGGCTTAGACTGCGTCACGGAGGGTTCGATTGAGCTGGTGGAAGTAAAAGGGGGCAACGGTGGCTACCGCTACGCCTGGACGGGCCCCGGTAATTTTAGTGCCAGCACCCGCAACATCAGCGACCTCGATCCCGGTCCTTATTCCGTGACGATTACGGATGCCAAGGGCTGTACGGTAACCGTCGACGCCCTGGTTGTGGAAGACCTCTGCGATTGTGCGCCCCCCGTGGTGACCAGCGTGGTGGTCGTAGAATCGGATTGCAACGCGAGTAGCGGTCGGGCGACGATCAACGTCAGTGGAAACGTATTTGACTATACCTTTACCTGGATACCCTCCGTCAGCTTGAGCAACCAAGCCTTTAACATTCCGCCGGGCATCTACACGGTACGGATCGAAGACCGCAACGATGCCAATTGCTTTGCCATCGAGACCTTTACCGTGGGCGCTTCGGACGGCTTTGACGTGCAGTCTGCCACGGTTAATGCTTCTTGCAATACCGCCGACGGTGCGGTGATGCTGGCGCCCACCAACTTACAGTACCGTTGGGAAGATGGCTTTATCGGAGGCGATCGCAACGACTTGGCCGGAGGGACCTATTTCGTGGAGGTGACGGATCCCGCCGATAGCGCCAGCTGTGTTGATTTTATTACCATCGTTATCGGCGAGGATAATCCGCTGACGATTGATGCCCAGATTGACCAAAAACCCGATTGTCAGGGATCGAATGGGGTCGTGACCCTCTTGGTCTCGGGTGGTAGCAACGACTATACGTATTCTTGGGCCAGCAACGGCCCCACCCAAACCAATTTGGCGGCGGGTATCTACGCCGTCGAGGTTCGGGACAATGTGACGGGCTGTGCCCAAACGATTAATTTTGCCCTGACCGAGGACGTCCCATCAGCCACCCTTTTAATTGATGCGGAGGTGGAGACCAGTTGTACCGGATTTAACGACGCCACGGTAGACTTATCGACCTTGGCTACCGGTCCCGGTTTTATGGGCCCCGCCGTCATCACCATCGAGGATGTGGATGGCAACGTCTACCAATCGGGTGATCTTCCCCCCGGTAACTACTGCGCCTTGATCCGCGACGCCAACGGCTGTCTGGCCGGAAGCAGTTGCTTTAGCGTAAAGTACCCCGCTCAGATCGACGTGGATATCGCCATCGTCGATGCGGACTGTAACGGATTGGGCGCCATCAATCTAGTGGAAGTACTCGGCGGAACCGGTGTTTACAATTTTGATTGGGCCGACTTGACGCCTTCGACCAACGATCCCCAAAACCGCAGCGACCTAGCGGCGGGCGCCTACACTATCATAGTGAGTGATGCCAACGGTTGCGCCATTTCGGAAACCCTTACCATCGACGATAACGGTGCGACGATCAACGCCAGCGCCGACCCGGACAACGTCAGCTGTACGGGTAACAGCGATGGTTCGATCAGCATCCAAGCTAGCGGTGGTAGTGGCCCCTACAGTTACGACTGGGGCAGTACTTTCCCCGATACGGCTACGCTGGATAACCTGCCCGAGGGCACCTACCAAGTGGTCGTCACCGACCTCAACGGTTGTAGCACCAGCCTGACCGGTATCGAAATTGAGGCGGATAGCAACTTGGATATTCAAAGCATTACGCCCGCCGACGTCTCTTGCTTGGGCTTGGACAATGGTTCGATCAGTATTGTACCCGCGGGCGGAACGGCCCCTTACAGTTACGACTGGGGTACGGGACTGCCCGATGCGGGCACGATCAGCGATTTGCCCGAGGGGGCCTACGAAGTGGTGGTGACGGATGCGCTGGGCTGTACGGCCACGGCGGGTCCGATTGTCATCAATACGCAGGACAGCCTCGTGCTACAAGCCATCACCCCCACCAACCTCTCTTGCTTGGGCAACGACGATGGTTCGGTCAGTGTCGTCATCAACGGCGGAACGGCCCCCTACAGTTACGATTGGGGCGACAACCTGCCGGATGATCCCACGGTAGATGGCTTGCCCCAGGGGACTTATGCGGTGACCATCACCGATGCCGAGGGCTGTAGCACCACTGCCGGACCGGTGGAGCTGGAGGCGGATAACGAGCTGGACATCCAGTTGTCGGAAGATACGACCGCTTGCGCGGGAACCCTCAACATCGAGGTGCTGGTCAGTGGTACCGGCCCCGCCCAGATCAACTGGTCGGATGATGCGGGGAATGTTAACATCATTGATGGCAATAGTACGATTGAAGTTCCGGTAGACGGAACCATCAACTATTACGTCGAGGTACAGAGTGGGGCTTGTGTGGCGATGGATACGGTGGCCGTCACCGAATTCGAGCTCGATCCGCAGGTTCTACCCGAGGCGAGTACCTGCCAGGGGGAAGGGGTACAACTCAATCCCAACGGCGATACGGACTACGTATACAGTTGGTCGCCCGCCGGGGAATTGGTCGATCCGACGGCCGCCAGTCCTGAGATTTTGGCCACCAACCAGGGCGGCGTCTTTACCGCGGTGATTTTCGATCCGGCCAAGCCCGAGTGTACGGTTAGCCGGGCGGTGACCCTGACGGTCAATGAGCTGCCCAGTGTAGCCATTGAAGGCGATACGGTCGCTTGCGCGGTAGAGGCCCTGGAACTGGAGGCGAACAGCAATTCGGGAGATTTATTTGAGTGGTCCGAGATGCCGGACTTTAGCCAGGTGGTGACCGGGGCCGTGTTTGAGGCCATGGTGGGTCAGCCGGGCGAGGAACGCGAATATTTCGTCCGCGTCACCGATACCGAAACGGGCTGTGTGGCCGAGAGCAGCATCGCGCTGAACAACTTTGCCGTGCGCGTCAGCTTGGGCGAAACCGAGCGGACCTGTGCGGGAGAGGCGATCCGCTTGCTGCCACAGATCAGCCTGAGCTCGGGAGAGGTACTGGACTTTGACTGGTCGGCGGTCAACGCCACCATCGATACGTCTATCCCCGAAGAACCACTGGTACTGGCCGATAGTTCGACCATGATCATCGCAACGATCGAAAACAACTTTGGCTGTTCCTTCAAAGATAGCATCGACCTGACCGTCGTCGAGATCGACGCGGCCATCCAAGCCACTGCCCTACCCGACACGATTTTGCAGGGCCAAAGTTCGCAGCTCAACGTAACGGGCAACCAAGAGAACCAGAACAATTGATCTACATCCACGACGCTGTCGGAAGACGATATTCAGGACCCCATCGCGACGCCGATGGAAACGACGCCCTATTCGGTAGACATCATCACGCCCGAGGGCTGTACGGATACCCGTTCGGTGCAGGTGGTCGTGATTGCCGACTGCGCCAATAACCTCTTCTTCCCCAATGCCTTTACGCCAAACAACGACGGCCGCAATGATGTCCTCTTCCTTCGCGGGGCCTTTGTCGACGAGGTTTACTTTGCGATTTACAACCGCTGGGGAGAAAAAGTATTTGAATCCACCGAGATTACCAGCGGTTGGGATGGTACCTACAAGGGAGAGCAATTGCCCCCCGACGTATTTGGCTATTACCTCCGCGTTACCTGCATCGACGGCGAAGAATATTACGAGCAAGGCAACGTAAGTCTGCTCCGCTAAGAAAAAACCATTAAATTTGTGTGGAGAAGGCGCTCGACTGAGGGTCTTCTCCACTCGTTTTCCGTCTCGTCTTTACTTAATAACCGTTGATTAGTACCAGCCAGCGACCCTGGGGTCGGCTATTGATTACCGTAACCTACACCGTAGAATCCCATGCGACTGTTAGCGCTTTGTTTGTTTTTCTTCTTGGGGGGAAATGTCCTGCCCGCCACTGGTCAAATTGTGTACGTCCGAGCCGGTGCCACGGGGAGTGGTACTTCCTGGAGCGATGCCACGGGTGATCTGCGTCAGGCCCTCAGCACGAGCGGCGCTGGCACCCAAGTCTGGGTAGCGCAGGGCACTTATACCCCCACCACTTGTACCAACTGTGGCCTCAGCGACCGCGACCTCCCCTTTAGCCTGCCCGATGGCGTGGCCCTCTACGGGGGCTTTCTCGGCAACGAAACCCACCTCGACCAGCGCGACTGGGAAAATCAAAGCACCATCCTCAGTGGTGACATCGACGGCGACGGGACCGGCGCCAATAATGCCTACACCATTTTGTACCTACGCAATGCCAGCAGCAACACCATCATCGATGGTTTTACCTTCCGCGATGGCTACGCCGAAAACCTCAATTACGACGTTTACACCCGACTCAACAGCGGTGGAGCGATCTACAACGATGGCTCGCTCAGCGGTAGCCTTTCCGAACCCGTGATCCGCAACTGTCGTTTCAGTAGCCACTACGCTCGGGGCTTTGGGGCGGCGATTATGAATTACGGTGGTTTTGGGGGCAGTTGTAGCCCGCGTATTGAAAATTGCCGGATGGAGGACAACGAGGTGCTGGGCAACGGAGGGGCGGTGTTCAATTCGGGGGTGTTTGGTGGCTTTACGGGCAGTCATTTTATCGGCTGTCATTTTGAGGGGAACCGTGCAAACGATGGGGGAGCGGTGTACAATCAGGGGGCGGAGTCGGGCGATAGCCGCGTCGTGTTTGAGGACTGTACCTTCCAATCCAATGAGGCGACGGTCTGGGGAGGAGCGATTGTGGATTTTGGAAACAAGGGCCAGTGTCGGGCGGTGTACCGCAATTGTTTGTTTAAGGACAATCGGGCCAACTTGGGGGGCGGCGTGTTTAACGATGGCAGATTTAGCGGGCTTAGCAATCCAACCATTCGGGACTGTGTGTGGGAAGACAATTGGTCACGACTAGGAGGAGGAGGGGTGTACAGCCAGGGCCCGTTTTCCGGTGAATCCAATCCGGTGTTCCAAAGCTGTACCTTTACCCGCAACGATACCGATGCCTCCGGGGGCGCGCTCTATTTCAATGCTCAGGAAGGCAATAGCCACCCCGAATTGACCAACTGTATTTTTGAGTCCAACCGGGCGGAGGCCTACGGTGGGGGGATGTATAATTTTGGGAAAACGGGGAGTTGTAACCCCTCCGTTACCAACTGTTTGTTTGTCCGCAACGAAGCGCATTCGGCGGGCTCCATTTACAATTACGGCGGGGTCAACGGCCAGAGCAATCCCACGGTAACGAATTGTACTTTTTACGAAAACCGCGCGATGGTAGGGCCTTGTATCTACAATCAGGCGGCCGATCCCACGGGGGAAGTGAGCCCCCTGGTGCGCAATTGTATTTTCTGGGACAATATTGCCGATTCGGGCTTTGGCTTGGTGTTTCAAAATGGTTACGCCCAGCCCCGCATCAGTCACTCGCTGCTACAGGTCGGCGATTGTACCGCACTCAATACCGACCCCAACAGCAGCGTCCAGTGTGGTACGGCATTGCTCTACGCCATCGATCCCCAATTCGTAGCGCCCGAACTGGATAACCTCCACCTGAGCGAAACCTCCCCCGCCCGCGATCAGGGCAGCAATGCCGCCATCAACGCCACCGGCGTCCAAGTCGATCTGGACAGCCTGCTGCGCATCCAAAACGGAGTGGTCGACCTGGGCGTTTACGAATACGTAGACCTGGTCTACGAAGCCCCGAGCATCAGCCAGCAATCCGGCGACGAACAACACTGCGCGGGGGACAGTACTACCCTCTACGTCGTTAGTGCTGGTACGCCCCCCCTCAGCTACACCTGGCAAAAAGACGGGCAACATCTCTCCGGTGCTACCGATAGCACCCTGCTGCTGACCCACCTCACGCCCGCCGATGCGGGACAGTACCATTGTATCATCACGAGCGGCCAAAACGATCAGGTCAGCAGTCAGCCCATCCAGCTCACCGTCGATCCCCTACTCGCCGTGGCACTCGACCTCAGTGCCAGCACCACGGAAATCTGCGCGGGCGGCACCGTTCGCTTTACCGCCACCCCTACCCACGGCGGTCCGGCACCCCAGTACACTTGGACCCGCAACGGCCAAGCCCTGGCCCTGACTGGTCCCCAAATCGACCTCGACGACCTACTCGATGGCGACCTCATCAACTGCCAGCTCACCTCTTCCGAAACCTGCACCCAAAGCCCCAGCGCCACGGCGGAGGCCATTGCCATTCGGGTCCACCCCCTGCTAGCGGCGGACATCAGCATCAGTACCGACCAGACCAGCATCTGCGCGGGAGCGTCGCTGCGCTTTACGGCGACGGCCAGCGAGGGAGGCAGTACGCCCGTTTACACCTGGTACCGGAACGGACAAGCCGTAGGCGTCAACGCGAGCGTGCTCAACCTGGACGACCTCGCGGATCAAGACCAAATTAGCTGCGTCCTCCAATCTTCCGAAACTTGCCTGCTCGCCAATCCCGTATCTTCCAATACCATCACCGTGGCCGTCACCGCCATTCCGCCCGCTCCGAGCATTAGCATCCAGGCTACGAGCCAGAGCGTCTGCGAAGGAGAAGAGGTCCGGTTTGTCGCAGCCTACCTGGACGCCGGGCCCGATCCCGAATTGCAGTGGTGGCTCAATGACAATCCCCTCAACGTAGACACCGATACCCTGCGCTGGAGCAGCTTCAACACCGGTGACGAAATCCGTGCGGCGCTGATCTCCTCGGCACCCTGCGCCAGTGAGGAACCCGTACTGTCTGCCCCCATCGTGATGACGGTTACGGCTACGCCTGTGGTGACCGCCCAACTGTCGGTATCCAATACCCAACCCTGTGAGGGGGAATCGGTAGCCTTGAGCCTGACGACCGAAAACGCGGGTACCGATCCCGAGTACCGCTGGTACGTCAACGGGGTGCAAAATGGGGTGACGACGGCGGCTTGGACCTGGGCAGATCCTCAAGATGGGGACGTGGTGTACGGTTGGGTGCGTTCCTCCCTGGAGTGTGCGATCGAGCCGGTGGGCCAATCGGATTCGGTGGAGATGAGGGTGGTGGAGCGCGTGGTATCGACCATCGAGCTTACGACGCGGAGTACGACAATTTGTGCGGGGGAGGAGGTTCTGATGGAGGCGGTGGTGGAGAATGGGGGGAGTACGCCCCAGTACCGCTGGTTCCGCAACGGGATGGACCAGGGCCTCAACGCGTCCGAGTGGCGAACGATGGATTTGCGGGATGGGGATGTGGTGCAGTGCGAATTGCGCGCTGCGGTGGCCTGCCCTCTGGTGGACTCGGTTCGGTCGGAGCCATTGGCCTTTGTGGTGCGTGAGCTCCAGGAAGCGAGCATTGGTATTGCGGCCGTGGAGCAGACGCTCTGCGGCTGTACCAGCGTTCCGATTTGCCCCTGGGGCCCCTAAGGGGTCAGGCGGTACTGGAATCCTCGGATCGCTGTTTGTTGGAAAACCCCGTGCGTTCCGAACCGGTGGAGCTGGAGGTGGTCAACCCGGAGGCTTGCTGGACGACGGGGACCTGGGATGGGGGGGCAGTACCCCGGGCTTACGTCTATCCCAATCCCGCCCCGGATGGTCGCATCCAACTCGTGCTGGAACACCACACGGAGCCCTTATCCATTCGGATTTATGACCAGCAGGGCCGCTTGATTGACCAGTGCTTGGACTGGCGGCCGAGTGGGACTAAATTTGATAACATTGACTTTACTATTGCGGTAAGGGGGCTGGTTTGGATCCAGCTCGGTGGTGCTAGTGGGGTGGAAGTTGTACCGGTCTTGTTGCCCTAGCGGGCGTGGTTAAGATGAGCAATATTCCCAATATGGTTCCGTTTTTGTCGTCACAAATACCCGATTTTTGATTTAAAAAGCGGGAAATAAATCGACAATTTTACATTTGTGACGATACAAAACACACGTGTCCTCACTTTCCGCAAAGTAATTCCTACCTCCTCAACTATTCGTTTCCATTACTCCATCACCAGCCTGGATGACTGATTTATTCTCGCTTTGTCATGAATGAAGCAGGTTTTTGGGATTTGGTATAAATCGTTGTACAACAGGGATTTATGTATGGTTTTTGACAAAAGGTACGCTTGAGAAATGCTTGATAAAATAAAATTTAATATAAATTATTTTTAGGCATAATGATTGCACTGGACACTCATGTACTTAGACGGATAGAAAAATAACACGTATTTGAGTGACCGGAGCTTGGTTTATGAACCCCAATTATCAATGGCTAAACCAGCGGGAGTCAGTCGAAAGGAATGAGCTGAATTAGAAAACTGTGATTGGTTAGATTTATGCTTAAGAAAACGATAACTGCTTTTATTGTACTCCTCGCTGCTTTCTGCTTTCCCAATAAGGCACTGGCCCAGTCGGGTTTGTGTGATCCTTGTACTCCATTCTACGAAGTAGATTTGTCCAATGATCCCGCCGGGTCTTACTTGTCCCCGACGGATTCCCGTTGTGGCCGTTGCTGTGGTGCGCCGTTGAGCTTGCCCCCCAGTCGCTGCATTGAGTTCGAGGTGACGCTGTCGCCCGGTGCCATTGGTTTTAGCTTCGACATCTTCTCCGGCGTGACGCCTTCGGGTTCGTTGCTCTACGAGGTAGATTGTGCGGATCCCACCGATGCGGGCGATCCCGTCTGCGTGGACGGAACGGGACCTTTTACCATCACCTTCTGTAAGCCGGGTAATTTCCCCAATACCTACATCATCAACTCCATTCCGGGGGCAATCGAAGGAGTGGGGACCACCGTTAAAGAAAATTGTACCGATACTATCAGCGTTAGTGGCATCACCGAAAGCACCGCCGTTTGGCGCGACATCAGCTCGGGCACGGGGGCTTATGATGCCTACCTGAATTGTACGACGGGCTGCGA
>CALCCH010000326.1 GCA_937899855.1 uncultured Saprospirales bacterium
GTACCCAGGTCAGGTTGGCCCCGTCGTCGTAGCCGTAGTTTCGTGGGTAGGCTCTCAAAGCCGCCGTGGTCTCTCTGGGGTCCTGCTCCATACCTCCGGCACTGTTCATCCGGTATCTGCCGTCGTAGTCGTAGCTGCCCCGGGCGCTGTACTGCTGGGTACCCGTAAGGGGCGATTGGCTCGAAGCCGGTCCCTGGTAATTGCCCGCCAGCTGGGTGATGTTGCCCACGGGGTCAAAGGTGTACACCAGGTCCTGGCGCGTGCTGTCGTCCACCTGCGAGCTGGGAATCAATTCGTTTTCGTCGGTCCAGCTAAAGTCGGCATCGGTGGTGGAGAACAACTGTACGTTGCGGTAATTTTTGGGGTCGTAGATGCTAAAGGTCTGGAAGACGAGCTGGCTGGTGGAGCTGTTGTACTGCGACTGGGTCCGCTGTCCCTTGGCATTGTAAACGAGTTGCTTGACGTAGGGAATGCCGTTGAG
The DNA here is from genome assembly GCA_937899855.1 of uncultured Saprospirales bacterium. Taxonomy (GTDB): domain Bacteria; phylum Bacteroidota; class Bacteroidia; order Chitinophagales; family Saprospiraceae; genus CALLVY01. The sequence goes on from CALCCH010000326.1 coordinate 482, forward strand.
CAACCGCTGGGCCAGGGGACCGGACTCGTGGTAAAAATAGCGGTGGATTTGTTGAGCGGTATCCACCCGCTGCGTCAGCCGTCCCAGCGCGTCGTAATCCAGTTGATTGCTGTAGTAGGTGCTTTGTAGCTGGCTGGTATCGTAGGGCAGCTTGCTCACCGTGACGGACAGCTCGGGAATCTCGATCAGCGGCAGCAAGGGAGTGGTGGTGGTCGCTTCTACTCGGTAGGCCTTGGTCAGCTGCGTCACGCCACCCACGAGTTTGCCCTGGATGGTGTAGCCATCCCTCAAGTACTGCCACTGCGCTTGGTCAAAGTGCTGGTACGGTTTGCCGCGGAGGTTGTAATCTTCGGGATTGTCGACGCTTTCCCCGTAGAGCATCCGCTCGGTCGTAACGGGCCCCTCCGTCACCGAAGTGCTGCCCGCTTTTTGATAGGCCACCAGGTGAGCCGTCGGTCGGTGTAGGGCATCGAACTGGTAGGTGTGTACGTAACCCTTCTCATCGCGACTCCACAGCGGCCGACCGATAACGTCCACCAGCTTCCACTCCTGTCCGGCATCACAACTCTGACTGCTGATCTTCCCTCCCATCGTCGCGGGGTAGGTATAGGTCATGTTCACCAGCGACTCTGCGGCGAGACGGGGGTCGGCCAGGGTCAGTACGCGGCCGTAGCTATCGTAGGTACGGAAGCTATGCAGGGTCCGCGCCGCCGCCCACTGTTGGATCATCAGGGTGACGATTTGCTTGTTGAGCGATTGGTATTCCTGATCGAGTCCCGTGAGGCTGGGGTAGGCCAGCTTAGTAGTCACCATCCCCTCGCTATCCAGGATGCCCGCTGCTACCAAGGCCTTCCAGAGGGCTTGGCTCTCCGCGGTGGTATAGCCCAGTGGGGTAAAAGCACTCTCGCTGACCGCTTTGCCCGCGAGCTTTTGCTGGTAGAGGATGCTCAGGATGCCCGGAGCTTGTACTTGGTATTCCGTTTGGCTGAGGGGCAGGCTGGGGAAGGGAAAAGCCGTGGTCAACTGTGCCCACTCCGAGGTTTGCTGGCTGGTCTGTTGGTCCTGCTCCACCGTGCTACGAGTCTGGCGGGTGGCCAGATAGCCGACGGTAATCAGGTTTTGGTAGATGCCCTTGCCGTTACTTGGAAAGGTGTTGGTAAAGGTGGTTTCCGTAAAACGCGCCCCATCGGTCTTGGTCATCCACAGGGGCAGGCCGCGATTGTCGTGCTGCTGCTGGCTGGGGGTCCAGGCCAGGGGAAGGCTGTTTTGGTAAGTGTCCCGCTCCGCCTGGGTCATTTCGGCGTTGAAGTAGTAACGGAAGTCGTAGTAGGTCGAGCCCTGGGCGGGGGGAGTGGTATCGCCGTTGAGAATGTTTTGCTCATTGACCAGGTAAAAGGGCGAAAAAGGAAGGGTATCGTTGGCATCCCAGGTGGTCATTCCCCAGGCCGACCACTGCTTGCGGACCAGAAAACCCTTGCTGGTATACATCTGATATACCCGACCCAGCGGATCGTAAAAGTTGGTGGGGCTGGCGCCCAATTGGTTCAGCTCCTCGGCGCTGACGTAGTCGGTGGTATCGATGTAGTAGGGCTCGTAGTGCCGGACGACTTGTCCCTTATTGTTGTAGACCTTGTGCCCACTGGTGAGCCAGCGGTTGCTGATGGTCTGGCCCGTGGTGTTTTTACTGATGCTGCCGTCGCTGTTGCAGAGAAAGCCATCGCTGCCATCCTCGGCCGTGATCTTGTCCTGGAGCATTCGCCCAAAACCATCGGAATAGTGAATGAGCTGTTTGATCCGGCGGTAGAGGGCGGTCTTTTGCAGTTCGAACACCTGCTCTTCGTCGTCCCCAAAGGCGGTAAAGGCGCTGTTCAGCGCGCTACTGATCTTGCCGAGGGCGGTGGCAAAGGCACTGGCCGAAGTGGCCGTTTGCACCAGGCCGCGGTAGTCACCGCTAAAGACGTCCTGTGCGTCGATCTGCTCGTTTTTCTGGAGCTGCGCCAGCCAATTGCTGAGGGTATCGCTGTCGATACCGCTGATGGCGGCTTCGTAATCCTGGGTAGTCAACCGGGCCTGGCTATCGCTGGGATAGTCCTCGGCCATCAGGGCCAGCGAATGGACCGGGCTGAGGGTGGTACTGCTGATGGCTGCCTGTAAAAGCTGGAAAATACTTTGCTGCTGTTTGGTACTAAAGGCAGCGTAGGCATCCCCCAAGTCGCTACTGAGCGCGGATAGGGCCTGGCCAAAATCGCTGGCCGAATCCGCCGCGGCGATGAGCTGGCGGTAGGCAGCGTAGAGAGCACCCGCTGGGTTGATGAGCACGGCGTTCAACTGAGCGGTCCACCAATTGCTGAGGGCATCACTGTCGATACCACTGATGGCAGTTTTGTAATCCTGTTCGGTGACCTGCCCCATCATACTGTACAAATCGTAGTAATAATAGCTGGCCGCATTTTGGAGGTAATCATAAGGGGCAGCCAGTACCGCCGACAGGGAGTTGGGGGATTGAATCTCATACGGATCACTGCCGTACAAGGAATCAAATCCCAACTTTGTCGGACTGCTCTCTCCAGCTAGCGTTTGGGTGCCGTAGTAGCTGTTGGCCAGCACCCGGCCGTGGGCATCGTAGAGTACCTCGGAGCTGTTGCCGTTGGCATCCGTGATGACGTAGGGATGTAGGGTTTGGTAATCTACCGCGGTGGCCGTCACCGTGTTTTTCAGGGCATCGCTAGTGGAGAGAAGGAGGAGATTATAATCGTCGTATTGGTAGCTGGTGGTACTGCCTTTGGGGTCGGTGTATTTTTGGGGCAGGTAAAAATGGGTGGCCGTACCGTAGGTATGCGTACCGCTCGGGACCCACCAGTATTGTTGATCGGTATCGGCGAGGTAATCGCCAGTAGTGCCCATCAGGCTGCTAAAATCACTGCTGGTGAAAAAGTCGCTCATGATGCTTTCCAATTCCTCTTGTACGTAGACGGTTTGCAAGGATTGATAGGGGAGGAGAAAGGCGCGGGCGGAGGTACGGGCTAAGTTGAGCAGGTAGATTTGGCCGTAGCCATCCTGTGGGGCCATCTCCCCACTGCCGGCACTGGTATCGGTGGGGTAGTAGTACTCGTTCTTTTTCCAGGAGCGCAGGGTGTACTGGACCTTGCTGGATAATGGAAGTTGCGCTTGGCTGTGGACATTGGCCGCCAGGATTTTTTGCAAGTCACCGTAAGCGTAAATGGTATTGTAGTCCAGCGTTCCCAACAGGTCGCTCAAGTTGGCGATGTGGTAATGGCGCTGGTCGTAGGGGATGCCGAGGAGGTAGACTTCGTCGCTGCTCAGGTCGCTGTCGATCTGGGTAGCGGCCTTGGTCAAGTTGTAGTAGAGGGCGGTCTGGGAATGACAACGGACTTTGCTTTGTTCCCCGTTTTTATCCAGGGCGTCGACGTAGTCGGGGTTGCGGGGATAGGTGATCGAGGCGGACTGCATGACGTGCCCAAATTGGTCAAATCGCAAGGCCACTTCGTGTTCGATGAGGGCGTCCTCGGGTCGGCGCTCGTAGTGGTAGTGGAGCGTTTCCTTGGGACGGATTTGTAACGAAGCGTAAGGGTTATCGGCTTTGGGTTGGACCAAGTGGGCGATGTGGTTGTTTTCCGTGACCGAGTAGGGAATACCGGCGCTGGCCGTTTCGTCCATTCCGTAGACTTCCTGACGGATTGGCGTCCCACTGAGTACCAATTGGGCCTCGCGCGGAACGTCGGTTTGGTCGGCGGCACTGGTAAAATCGCCGTAGTCGATGGTACTGGTTCCCAGCAAATCCTTGCTGTAGAACTCGCTCTGGTACTGGGCCGTAATTTCGTTTTGATCGGGGCTACCGGTACGGAGCCAGGTCTTGGTTTTGGCGGGGAAGGAATCGTAAATCTCCCGCGTATCGTCAAAGACCTGGGTATCCAGCGTCTCGACGTAGCCAAAGCCCCGGAATTCGCGTTCGACACCGTCGTAGTAGCTGTGCCGGTAACTGCGTGTATTGGTCAGCACCGAACCGGAAATCTCGTCGGTGGCCGTCATCGAAGCGACCACGTGCACGGGAAAGGGCGCCCGGGGCAGCCAGTCGACACCATTGGCCTGATCCTCCAAGTAGTAGTGGACCGAGCTGCGGTATTCGATGCTGCTTTTGCCCCCCATGTTGTTGTCAAAGCTGGTGAGCAGATAAGGCTTGATGCCTCCCGAAAACTGGTAGCACCACTGCTGGGCTTGGACGTGGTTCTTGCTGTAAATCATACAGGCCATCCCGGTGCCGTAGACGTCGGCAAATAAAATCCGGTCCAGGGGATCGTAGACCTCGCCGTTGGGCAGGGGCAGTTCGATGGGGTCGGCAAAACTGTTGCCACACTGGTTGAGGTACACCTTGATGCCATCCGAGAACAGGACGATCAGATCGGCCGTTCCACTGCCATCCACATCGGCAAAAAAGACGCGGTTGTCCTTGAATTGCTGGTAGCTCAGGCTGGGGAAGTTTTCCATGCTGATCGATTGGCCAAAGTAGCCGTGCCCCAGGTTGGGCCAGTAGGTCAAGCCCTCGTGGGTCACCTTTACCAAGTGCGATTTTCCACCTCCATCCATATCGGCAAAGCTGATTTTGATGGTCTCCGAGGATTCCCAGGAGATGGGAAAATCCTCCGGCAGGTCAAAGGGCTCGATCAGTACGGGATCGGCGTAGCCCTCCTGCTGCAGGCTGCGGTAAAAACGCAAACCCTGGTAGGTCATCATCAGGCAATCGTTGATGCCATCACCGGTGACGTCCACCAAGTGACGTTTGACATTGCGGCTCTCGGTGGGGAAATTGGGCAGGGTGGTAAAGCTGCTCCACTCTTCGTCCCTGGCTACTTCGAAATAGCCGGTCATGCCCTGCTTACTGATTAGGTAATCCAATTGGCCATTGGCGGTGATGTCGGTCAGCATGCGTTGGGGAGCATTCTGGAAGCGGCCCACGGGCAGGGGCATTTGGACATCGACCTGGGAAAAGGTCAGGGGGCGCTCGGGCGTGTCGTTATTGATGGCGCCCCAATCGGCACGGAGGTAATAGTCGGAGGTGCCGTCGCTGTACAAAAAGCCTTCGATACCTTCGTTGAACAGGTCGACGGGGAAGAAGGGCTGGCCATTGCCAAGACCTGGGAATGGGCTAAGAGAATCGCTATCCAAAATATCGCGGTACTCCTGATACCTTGGTTGAAGCCCCGAATACGTAATTTCCAAAGGAGGGTTGTACTGCGTCTCGTAGCTACCATTCCGCAGGTAATAGGCAATATCTTCCACCGTGCTCAGCAGGGAGCAGATGGGGGAGGCATCGTAGTGATACCGATACACATGGGTCAAGACGGGTGTCGCATCGTTGAGGGTAGTGAAGCGGTGAAAACGCATCACGTTTTGGCACAAGCGGTGGGTACGGATTTCGAAGCCGGGTAGGTAGTTTGAAAAGGAATCCTGTCGTTTGGACCAGGTACTTCCCTCGGGGATGTCGTAGGGATTGGTATTGCTGGGGTCGAGGTCGTACTGCCCGTAGTCGTACACGGTTTCGAAATACCAGTCGGGGGCTTGGCTGGCCAATTGGGAGGTGGACAAAAAGCTGAGGGGCTCATCGAGGGGAGTGGGGTGCCCGCTACAGACGCGCCAGAGGTACTTCTGAGCGCCCTGCACCCGGTTGGCCTCGGCCGAGCTCGTAGTATCCACCTGATCGGTATTCTCGGCGAGGTAGTAGATGTAGGTGCCGTGGCCCTGGGCATCGAGGGTTTCTTGGTGCAGCCACTTGTAGATGTGATTGATGTTGTAGGGATCGGCGATCTGAGCGGCGCGACTCACCCCGTAGAGGTGCTCGTTGTTATCCTTGTCGATGATCCGCCAAAAACTCAGGGGCGTCCCCGTCGCCGGGCTGTCGCCCTGCCAGGTCCAATACTGAATTTGTTCGAAGTTAGCTTCGTGGCGGTGCCGGCACTGCCGGACTTGGTAGTCGCCGGTGGCGGGCGGCACGGCTCGGACCCAAGCAGCATCCTCGGTGCTTTGCAGGGCACCGCTCTGCACGGTGGCTTGCTGGTCTTGATCCAGTAGGGGGACCAACACCTCGCCTCCCCACATAAAGGTATCTTCGGTGTCGACGTAGGAGGGCGTACCGAAGGAGGTCCGGCGGGAAATGCTCGGCGCGGTGCTGGCGCCAAAGCCCATTCCGAAGGGGCCATTGCCGCTGCCGGAGTTGTAGCGCAGGCCACCAAAGCTGAGGGAGGCAGTCCCGGTAAAGCCATCGGTGTGGTATTGTTCGTCAAAGCCGGCGAGGGAACCCCCGCCACTGGGCAGTGTTGGTTTCTTGACTTCTAGGGATTTATTCTCGTTGTTGGCCGCCCGGCGATTTGGCGTCGGGGAGATGGGAGCGGAACCGGATAAATTGTTTTGGGGCAACATATGTTTGTTTTTTTGATCGTAAAGAGTATGGCACTTCCAGCCGCTTGGCCGGGTCAGTGGCGAGCGGTGGGGCTTGGAATCGTATCGTATCACACGGGGTGCCAATGGCACCGTAGGAATGGCGCGGACAAGACCCAACAATGAACATCGTTGGTTCCGCAGTCACCTTCCCCGTAGGAAAAATGATCGAATAAAACGTACAGTAAAGTGCAGATTTTGAGAAGATCCAACAGAAGGTGGATCTAATGTTTGGGTGAATCCAAATCCAGGGAGTAAAGACCGGCGAATGTCCTTACTTTTTAACTTTTGAGAAAGCCTTTTTGAGAATTGTTAAATACAGTTGCAAGATATGAGGATAAACTAAACGGGGTGAAGAACTATTGTTTAGAATTGGTGGATTATTGTTTTTTTATACCAAAAAAAGGTGCACTATTTTTCCAGTATGGTGAAAGGGTTTTGTGTAAGTATTTGATTTTTAGGTGGTTGAAGGATGGTTGGTCCTTGCCCCCAATCAAGCGATTTTTCCCTAAAAACCCTAAACTATTTTCGCTTCAAGCCCCCGATTCGGTGGCCTTTTGGCAAAGGGGGAGGTTTTGTCGGCAATCTTACGAAGCAAAACTGCTGCAAAAAACTACGAAAATGTCTATTTTAGTTCTTTGGTTTTTTCCGACCCCAAACTAACTATGAGATATGCAAGCCCCCTGGCGTCAAAGTCTTTTACTATGCCTATGTTGTTTTGGCATTTGCTTTGTCCTCTCCGGTCAATCTTCCGATCTGGAGAAGACCAGTCTGAGCGAGCAAATTGCGGCCAGCCCCGAAGGTCCCGAACGCCGTGACCTCATCATCAAGCTCGCCTTCTCCATCAGCATCGATCACCCCGATAGCGCTCAAGCCCTCCTGCAGCGCATCACGCCCGCCATCCTCGCCAGTGAGGATGAGCACCAATACCTCGATATGATCTACGCCCTGGGATCGGCCTACCGCGCCCGCCGGCAGTTGGACAGTGCCTTGCTCCTCTACGACGAGGCCGAAGCCCTGGCCATCAAGCTGGATCGTCCCGCCAGGTTGGCCGACGTACTGGATAAAGTCGGCAATACCTATTTTGAGCAAAACGATGTCGAACGCGGAACCCGGTTCCTCCAACAATCGCTGGCCATCGGCAAGCAGCTCCCCGAACGCTACAACGAGTTCAAAGCCGCTACCAACCTGGGGCAATCGCTGTCGCTAGCCGGTCAGACGGACTCGGCCGATTATTATTTTAACGAGGCCCTCAATGCCCTCAAAAACGAAGAGAATGCCGATCGGCAGCGGGCGGAAGTGCTGACCAACATGGCGGGGAACATGAAGCGATCCGGCCAATTGGAGCGCTCCCTGGAATATTTCCAGCGTGCCCTGCGGCTGATGAAAAAAGCCGGTTGGGTACTCGGGGTATCCCGGATCACGAGAGAAATTGGGGTATTCTACTTTCGCCTGGGGGACTTTTCCCAGGCCTTGGAGTACTTCCACGAAGCCCACCAAATCGTTGAGGAAACCCAAAACTACAACGAGATCAATACCTGTCTGGAGTTCTTATTTGAAGGTTATCTGACGCTGGAGGACTATGACAACGCTTTGTTGCATTTGGAACAGGCCCAGGCCAACTGGCTCAAGCTTAATGAGGAGGCCCGCAACGCACAGTTGTCCTTAAACGAGGGGCAGGTGCGGCTGCTAAAGCAGGAATACGATCGGGCGCGGCTTGCTTTTCTGGACAACCTGGCCATCAAGCGGCAGCGGGGCCAGATGATCGATCAGGAGGATTATTGGTACTTGGGAACCGCCTACCGGCGATTGCAACGGCTGGATTCTGCGATGGTGTACTACGAAAAGGCCCTGGTCGCCGTCCGAGAAGGGGCCGATCTGGCCACCACCGTCGATTGTCACCTGGGTTTGGGCGGTATCCACGAAGAGTGGTCGGAGCAGCGGGCGGCCCTGGAAGATTATCGGGCGGCCTACCGCATTGCGATTGACAACAACTTTCGGGAAAAGGAAATGGATGCCTCGGTGGGGCTGTACCGCGTGTACAAATCCTTGGGGGACAATGGCGCCTCCCTGCGCTTTTTGGAAAATAGCCGCAATCTGCAGGATTCCTTATTCAACGAAGAAAAACTGCGCGACATCGCGCGGGTGGAGGCCAATTTTGAATTCGAACGGGAAAAACAGCAGCTGACTTTTGAACGCGAGCAGGAAAATGTGGAGCAGGCCCGCATCCGCCGGACCCTCTGGCTGGCCCTGGCCTTCTTGGGCGTCCTGATGTTGATCGGGCTGGGCTTCTTCCTCAGAATGCTACGCGCCTACGAATATCTATTTCTCCTAAACGAAGAACTGCGTACGCATAAACAGGTAGTCGAACAACAAAAGGACAAACTCGAAGAGTTGGACCGCGCCAAGTCGCGCTTCTTTACCAACATCTCCCACGAGTTTCGTACCCCCCTCACCATCATCCGCGGGATGGCCGACCAAATCGAATCCAAACCCGATACCTGGGCCATCAAGGGGGGGCAGATGATTCGCCAAAATGCCCAAAACCTCCTCCAACTGGTCAACCAAATCCTCGACCTCCAAAAATTGGAGGTGGACTCGCTCAAGCTAAACCTGGTGCGGGGCGAAGTTATTCAATACCTCAATTACATCTTCCAATCCTTTCAATCCTACGCCATGGGCAAACGGGTGACCCTGCATTTCCTCTCCGATGTGGAGCAACTCACCATGGACTACGACTCCGAAAAGGTGCTGCGCATTCTGTCCAACCTCTTGTCCAACGCCATCAAATTTACCGAGGAGGAGGGCAATGTTTACCTCTACCTGGCCCAGACGGACAAGGCGGAGCCCCACCTACAGATCCGCGTGCAGGATACGGGCATCGGCATTCCCGAAGCCCAATTGCCTTACATCTATGATCGCTTTTATCAGGTGGAGACCCACAGCGCCTCCCACGGTGGCGGTGGTACGGGCATCGGGCTGGCCCTGACCCGCGAACTGGTCGAGCTAATGGATGGCAATATCCAGGTGAGCAGTACGGTGGGCAAGGGGACTACTTTTACGGTGGACCTACCCATTCGGCGCAGTGCCGATACCCCCTTGGTGGAGGGAGATGTACTCCCCGCCGACCTCAGCCTGCCCGCCGCCAGTGCCGCCCCAACCGACTTGACCCACACCGAATTGCGCATTCCCGCTCCCCCCGCCGAGGAAGCCGATCGCCCCCTCCTCCTGATCGTCGAAGACAATGCCGATGTGGTACAATACCTGGTGGCCTGTCTGGAAGACCAGTACCGCTACCAAGTCGCGCGTGATGGGCAGGAGGGCATCGACCGGGCCATTGAACTGGTGCCCGACCTCATCCTCAGCGACGTGATGATGCCTAAAAAAGACGGTTACGAACTCTGCAAAACCCTCAAACAGGACGGGCGTACCAGCCACATTCCCATCGTACTGCTCACCGCCAAGGCCGACTTGGATTCCCGAATCAGTGGTTTGGAACGGGGGGCCGATGCCTACCTCACCAAGCCCTTCGAGCAAAGGGAATTGATGGTGCGCCTCCAAAAGCTGTTCGAACTGCGGCAGGCCCTACAAAAACGCTACCGCGGCCCCGAATTGGCGACCCCCGATGTGTCGATCAGCGAAAAGGTAACCCGACCGGAAGACCAGTTTATGCAAAAGCTCCAAACCGTCATCTACGACAATCTGGGCGACGAAAACTTTGGCATCGCCGAATTGTGCCGGGGCATGGCCTCCAGCCGGACCCAGCTGCACAATAAAATTAAAGCCCTTACCGGCAAATCGACTTCCATTTACCTGCGCTCCCTCCGGCTCCACCGCGCCAAAGCACTGCTGCTCACTACGGACCTCAACGTCACCGAGATCGCCTACGAGGTGGGCTTTCGGGATCCCAAGTACTTTAGCCGGACCTTCGCCGAGGAATTTGGCAAGTCCCCCTCCAAGATGCGGGGCTAGCGAGGGCTCACACGTGTTGGTCGATCAGGATGTGATTGCCATCGGGGTCGGTCAGGGCAATGCTCCCCGGGCCGCTGCTTCCCGCTTCGGTTTTCCGGTCGAGGGCCAGGCCCTGGTCCACCAGGTGGGCTTCGATCTGGCGGACGTCCGCAAACTGCTCCAGCGGACTGGCGTTTTCGTCCCAGCCCGGGTTAAAGGTCAAGATGTTGCCCTCGAACATCCCCTGGAAGAGGCCGATCAGGGTCTTGCCATTTTTGAGGATTAAATAGTGCTGGCTGGCGTCGCCCCCGAATACGCTAAACCCCAGCTTTTCGTAAAAAGCCTGCGAAGCGGCCAAGTCCTTGACGGATAGGCTGATGGAAAATACTCCCAGTTCCATGATGGATCGTTTTGATGAAAATTCGATGCGGATGATTCGGTGCGGGTAGGAAATGGCATCGCCGCGCCCACCAACGAATGAAAGATAATAAAATTTCCGGGAGCTTCTTTTTGTCGGGGGACTACTTTTGGGGGACTTCCGCTTTCTTTTTCCAACCCACGGCACTATTTTCCGTTTCCCTTTTGTTTTAAAAAATGCTGCTTATGAAATCCGTCACTCCCATCCTTCGTGTCGCCCTGCTTTTGCTCGCCATCGCGGGGGGCTACTACCTGATCCATTCCTCTTACAACACTGAAATTTCGGAAGCGCCAACGGGCGAAGCGCGGGAGTCGGCGGAGACCATTCCCGGCCCTTGGCTGTTTCACCAACGGGCCTATCCGCACGGGCGGGTGGAGCGGACGGCGGTCCTGGAGGCCCGGCGCGCCCGCAAACAGCTGTTGCGGGAAAAGCTACAAACCGCTTCCCAACGGCTCGATAACGAATGGGAGTTTGCCGGCGCCACCAATATCGGGGGCCGGGTGACGGATCTCGAAATGCCTCCTTCGGACCTGCAAACCATCTACGTCGGTACGGCTTCGGGCGGTATTTTCAAAACCGAGAACCAGGGAGCGGACTGGACGCCCATCTTCGACGATGCCCTCAGTCTGGCCATTGGCGACATCGCCCTGGCGCCCAGCGATGAAAACATTCTTTACGTCGGCACCGGAGAGCCCAATGGGGGTGCGTGGTTAGGGATAACCTCCGTCGGATAGTGTGGTTACAAATCTACCGATGCGGGCGCGACTTGGAAGGCGCTGGGAGTAGAAACGGTGGGCAGTATTGGCAAGATCGTCGTCGATCCCACGGATCCGGATCGGGTCTGGGTAGCGGCGATGGGGGACCTGTTTGGCCAAAATCAGAATCGGGGAGTCTATTACAGTGAAAATGGAGGTCAAAGCTGGGAGCGCGTATTGTTTGTATCCGAAAAATCCGGTGCCATCGATCTGGCCATCCACCCGCAGAACCCTGACGTGTTGTACGCCGCGATGTGGGAACGGACCCGAACGCCCGACAACAATGTTTACGGGGGGGACGACAGTGGCATCTACCGCTCCACCGACGGGGGGCGCACCTGGACCGAACTCACCAACGGTTTGCCCTTTCTGGCGGAGCAAAAAGGACGCAGTGGTTTGGCCATCGCCCCTTCGCAAGCCGAAACGGTTTATGCCTACTACGCCACCACCGACGGTTAGCCGCAAGGCGTTTTTCGCACCGACGACGGTGGCGACAACTGGACCAACGCCAATGCCTTTGGGATCAACTCGGTTCCCTTTATGTGGTGGTTTGGGAAAATCTTTGTTCACCCCCAAATTCCCGATCGGCTCTACCTGTCGGGTTTTCATACCGAGCGGTCCGATGATGGGGGCAGTCTTTGGTCGACCGTCTTCGCTGGGGCCCACGTCGATCAGCACAGCGTTTTTATCCACCCCCTCAATCCCTACCTGGTGGTCATTGGCAACGACGGTGGGGTGTACCTCAGCTTTGACGGGGGGGATACTTACGGTAAGCTAAATGGCCTACCCATCACCCAATTTTACACCTGCGAGATCGATCCCCAAAACCCCGCAGCCCTTTACGGTGGCACCCAGGATAACGGTAGCCAACGGACGCCCGATGGGCAGCTCGACAATTGGGAACTCCTGCTTTGGGGCGACGGTTTTGTCTGCCTGGTCAATCCGGTGGACCCCAATATCCAGTACGCCGAAAGTCAGTACGGCAATTTGTACAAATCGGTGGACGGCGGCCAAAGTTTTTTCCGGGCGCTCCTCGGAGTGGATGGTGCGGATCGGAACAATTGGAACAGTCCGGTCGTCTTTGCCCCCGCGGATCCAGAGGTCATGTATTTTGGGACCCAACGGCTGTACCGCTCCACCGACGGGGGGGATCGCTGGACGCCCATCAGCGAGGACCTCTCGAAGGGGCCGGGGGGTGGAAGCCAGGTTTACGGCACACTCACCAGTATCAGCGTATCACCGCTGGATCCCAATCTGATTTACGTCGGTACGGACGACGGCAACGTTTGGCGGACCGACGACCAGGGGGGGCAGTGGACGCTGCTCTCCGATGCCTTGCCCCTCCGCTGGGTGACCAGCGTACGGGCCGACCCCAAAGATGCCGAGGTGGCTTACGTCACTTTTTCGGGCTACCGTTACAATTTGACCACTCCCCACGTTTTCAAAACCGAAGACCGCGGGGCCACTTGGCGTTCCATCAGCGGCGACTTGCCCGACGTTCCGGTCAACAAGCTGCTGATCCTGGAAGACGATCGCTTGGTAATCGCAACGGACATTGGGGTGTTTTTGAGTGAGGATGGGGGAGCGGAGTGGGAGCTGCTGGGAACTGCTTTACCCAACGTCGTAGTGACCGATTTGGACTACTACGCCCCGACTACGACCTTGGTGGCAGCGACTTACGGCCGCTCGATGTACCGCTACACTTTTGCGCCGACTACCAGCACCACCGCACCCGCTACGCCCGATTGGACCGCTCGGGTTTTTCCCAATCCCAGTCGGGGGCAGGCGCAGTTGCGTTGGGAGGCTCCCGAGCCGGGGCGTTACACCGTCGATCTGTTTGATGCTTCGGGCAAATGGCTGCGGCGACTGGGAGATCAGGACTGGGCGGCGGGGACTCAGCAGTTGACCCTCGATCCCACGGGGCTGACGGCGGGGCTGTACCGCCTGAGCTTGAGTAATGGTGTGGCACGGACGAGCCTTGAGTGGGTAGTTTTGGACTGAGGCAAGAATGGTGGAGAGATTTCCTACCTTTACGGGGAAATGGTAAACCGCCTTTTATGTCACTCGCACTGATCCGTCTCCTACTCGATTTTGGACTTTTCGTCCTCATTTGGCTGGTCCAACTGGTGGTTTACCCCAGTTTTAAGTACTACCAGAGTGCCGACCTGTTGCGTTGGCACGGGCCCTATACGCAGGGCATCTCGGTGATTGTGATTCCCTTGATGTTGGCCCAGCTTTTTGTGGTGCTGTACCAGTGTTGGCAGGCGCCGACGGCCGGGGCCATCGCTAGCGCGGCCCTGGTGATTGCGCTGTGGGGCATTACTTTCTTACAGTTTGTCCCCCTCCACGATGTCATTTCTCGCAATAGTTTTGACGCGCAAACGCTCCACGAGTTGGTGGCTAAAAACTGGTGGCGGACCCTGCTGTGGACCCTCCTACTAGGCGTTTCAGTCGCACAATACCTGTCTCAAGTACCCGCTACGGAGTAAATTTGCCCCCTCGACCCGGGATTACTTGTAGAAGTGTGCAAAATACTCTACATTGAGTATGGCAAGGTAAGCGGTAAAAAGCTCTAGGTATTCGCTCGTTTGGAAGTGAATACCTTATTCTTTCATTCAATAGTTAGCTTCCTTATGCGTTACCTTTTGCTTTCCCTCCTAAGCTTCCTTTCTTTTATTTCCCTCAGTTACGGTCGTTCCGATACCCTGATTATCTGCGCCGGTGAGTCGATCCAGTTGGAGACCACCCCGGGCCAGATCAGCTACCTGTGGACGCCCGAGGACGAGGTTTCCAATGCTACGATCTTCAATCCCACGGTTAGCCCCGAGGAGACCCAGACCTACTACGTACGGGTCGAACCCATTCAGGACATCAACCTGGTCTTCAACGGCGATTTTAGCTCGGGCAACTCGGGCTTTACCACCGACTACATCCTGACTACCGTGCCTACCTTTGCCCAGGGACACTACGCCATTTTTACCAACCCCCAGCAATTCAATGCGGACTTTGGCGACTGTCGCGATCATACCCCCTCGGGTGATGGCCTGATGTTCGTAGCCGACGGTGCCACCATCCCCAACGAGCGGGTCTGGTGTCAGGAGATCGACGTCGTCCCCGGGCGGACCTACGATTTTTCCGCCTGGATTTGCAATGTACATCCCACCGCCCCTTCGCGTCTCCAATTTTCCATCAATGGGGACCTGCTGGGCGATGTTCTCGACGTTCAATCCGCCGTTTGCGACTGGCAAGAATTTGTGGCCGACTGGTACTCCGACAATTTTACCCGCGCCGAAATCTGTATCACCAACCAAAGCACCATCGCGATCGGCAACGACTTTGCGATCGACGATATCAACTTTACCCTCAACGAATCCTTCTACATCGACACCTTTACCGTCGTCGTTTTGGAGACTTCCAATACCGAGCTGGAGACGTCCATTTGTGCCAACGAAAGCTTTTCCTTCAACGGGCAGTCGGTGGCCGCGGGTACGCAGATGGATTTTAATTTTGTGGGGGCCAATGGTTGTGATTCCATCATTTCCCTCACCGTCAATGCCATCGATACTTCGCTCCGGCAAACGGTGCTCGATACTTTTTGCCTGGGTGAAACAGTCCTTTACCGGGGGGCTCCCATTAGTCGCGATACGGTGATCTGCGAGATCTATACCAATGCGGTGGGCTGCGATTCGTCCATCTGTTTTGTGGCCCGTTTCCTCTCCGAGGCCACCATCGAGATGACCCTGGTCAGTCCTACCTGTGGCGGCTATACCGACGGCGCTTTATTGGCCCAACCGATTGCGGGTAAGCCCCCCTATGCTTACCAGTGGGAGGACGGTAGTTCACAGGCCCGCCGGGACGGTATTCCGGCCGGGACCTACCGACTTACGGTGACTGATTCTCGGGATTGTGTGGCGGAAAAAACGGTGGAGTTGAGCGAGCCCGAGTCCATTGTGGTGAGCGCCGATTATACCGAGCCCTCCTGCTTCGGAGGGACCGATGGGGCCATTCAGCTCGGCGCCAGTGGTGGTACACCCGATTATACTTTCCAATTGGCGGGCGAAACCCTACCGATTGAAGCCTTGGCACAACAACTGGCGGCGGGCCCTTATGCCCTGTTGGTGTACGACGCGAACGACTGCGAGATGGATACCACGCTCGTTCTAAATCAACCCCGAGCCATTGCCCTCGATCTGCCCCGTGATACCAGCATTGCCCTGGGGTGTGAATGGACGATCAACGCGCGGGTCAGCTCCGAACTGCCCTACACCGTCCAGTGGACGCCGGTCCTGGGACTGGATTGCGGACAGTGCGAAAGGCCACGGCTCACGGCCACCAAGGACCTGACCTACCGGCTGGAGGTAGTGGATCAAAACGACTGTCGGACTAGTGATTCCCTTCGCCTCACCGTTTTAGCCGCTTATGAGCTATACATTCCCAATGTCTTTAGCCCCAATTTTGATGGCGTCAACGATTATTTCGAAGTCTTTCCGGGTAAGGCGGTAGAGCAAATCGTATCGCTACGGGTGTTCAACCGCTGGGGAGCACTGGTCTTTCAGCAGGAAAACTTTGCGCCCGGGGACCCCATTGGCCGTTGGGATGGCAGATTTGGCTCGCGGGATTACGATCCGGGGGTCTACGTCTACGTCGCCGAAGTGGCGTTTTTAGATGGTGCCGTGGAACGCTTTAGTGGGGACGTTACCATCTTAAAGTAACTTTTCAACCTTCCCGGTAAGGCCGGTGCCGGTAGTACTTGGGGCGTTGGTCGATGCGCAAATGGAGCCAGGCGACGCCCAGGTCCGCCGTACTCAACCAACGTGGGGCGTCGGTGAGGGCCGCAGCGTAGCGTTCGCCGACGAGCTGCCAGAAACGGTCCTGCTGGGTGCTGGCCTCCGAGCGTGCAAAAGCGGCCAGGTGGGCGTAGTGCTCCATGGCGCCTTGCGGTGTGGAAACGATCAATTCCGCATCCCGTCCCAGATTACAAAAATGACAGACCAGCGAATCGTCAAATTGCTCCCGAAAGGGGTGGGGGTTGGCACTGCTACGCGCCAGTGGCGGGCTGTCGATGACGATAAACTCGAAAGCGCGTTCCCGCTCGGAGTGCCGCAGCGGCGGAAGTTCCCAGTAGAAGGCGGGACTATTTTTCCACAACTCGATCACTTGTCCTACACTTAGGACGACAACTTGCTCCAGGACTTGTAGCTAGGTACTGCGCTCGCTTTGTTGAAGGGTTCGGGTGGTCCACATGATTTGCGGTAGTTTTTGCGATGGGGCACTAAGGTACGGCGTAAAATTTTTGTCCTCACGCGGTTACCAATCGGATTTTGGGTGGAATGTAGGGTAAATGCTTTAACCAACCGCAATATGAAAAAGATACTGACTTTTTGGGGCCTCTACTTGGCCCTGGCAACATCCACCGGGCTTATGGCCCAGGAGGTTTTCCAAAACGAGCAATACGGATTTTCGATGACCTCCCCCGAAGGTTGGCAAGTCCAACAAGAGGAAGACATCCTCAAGAATCTGGATAAATACGATTTTGATGAGGAACAACTTCAGGAGTTGCTCGCCAAACGCAACGGCAGCATTCCCCTCATCTCCTTTTTCAAATACGATCCCAAGACCCACGCCGGCCTGATTCCAACCATCCAAATCCTGGTGCGGAGTAATCCAACGCCGAGCTTTGAATACTTTGAGCAGATGATTAACCAGAGTGCCGGCGATCTCAAAAACGTGCTAGAGGATTTTACCTTGATCGAAAGCCCCCGGGTCGTGGAAGTGTCGGGCCAGCCAGCGATATTTTTAACGGGTACCTACTCTTTAGGGACCAAGCGGGGGGCCAAGTTGTACGCTCGTACTCGGGTCTACGCGGTTCCCAAAGGCGCTTATTTCTTTCAGATCGCCTTTATCGATGCCCAGGAGGGCGAGGACTGTTCCGAGCTCTTCGATGCCCTCCTTCAGTCCATTCAAATCAGCGATTGATTCCGGGGGCTAGGCCATAAAAAAAGCCGCTCCCGAAGGAGCGGCTTTCTGCTTGAATTTAAATGTACACTCACTTAAATACTACTAGCTTTTGCAGGGTTCTACCGGCCGTACTCTCAATACGAACCTGGTAGAAACCGTCACTCAGTTGACTCAGGTCGATGGTCAATTGATCTTCACTCTGGCGCAGTTCCACCTGTTGAATTACCCGGCCGGTCAAATCGATCAGGGCCAAGCGGGCTTCCGTACCGCGCAGTTCCTGGTACTGTACCGTCACTTGGTCGCTCGCGGGGTTGGGGAAAAGGCGGAGGCTACCCACACTCTCCAAATCGCGCGTACTGGTGACGCAAGGGGCGCCATCCTCCAGTCGGTTGACTTCGATAAAGTCTTCGGAGATGTCGGAACAATCGGCATCTTGCAGGTCCTGTAGGGGCAGTCCGATAAAGTCATCGGCATTGATACCGCGGTAGCTCCA
>CALCCH010000327.1 GCA_937899855.1 uncultured Saprospirales bacterium
AAAGCCGCCGCTTATGTATCGGGCCGTCAGATCGGGAATGTGGAAGCGGCGGCGATTGGGGCCGTCTGGACTAGTTGCACAAGCGATGGCTTCGCGTAGGCTCCCGGCGCCGTCGTCTTGGTCGGTGGTGACCCAGATGTCGCCATTGGCGTCGAAGCAGTCGGTGGGAGAAACGACAAAGAAGCGCTGCTGGGGGGGGACTGCCGAGGAGGTCAGGGGTCCTTCCGTATTGATGGTGTATACGGCGGGGGGGAGTGGCCCGACGATGATGGTGGTATCGAAGGGGACGAGGGCGGGGCCACAGGTCACGTTTTCGGGAGGGGGATCGTTTTGGAAGCCAAAGAAAAAGTCGACCGTATTGACACCGACCGTGTAGCTACTGGATTCGAGGTAGACGCAGCTGTCGAGTTTGAAGCCGGCTAGGGTAATGGCGATCTGTTCGGTGGGGGTGGGGTTGGCCGGGACGACGGAAATCGTCTCGAAACGAAAGATCGTCGTCGGGTCGGGTTGGGCTTGCAACTCCCGGCCGAGGCCGAGTAGGAGCAAGAACAGACTGAGGTAGAGGTAAATCGGTTTCTTCATAGTTGTTGTTCTTTGCGGAAAGACCGTAACGGCTCCTTCCCAAATTTACCAAAGTAATTCCAATTG
The DNA here is from genome assembly GCA_937899855.1 of uncultured Saprospirales bacterium. Lineage (GTDB taxonomy): Bacteria > Bacteroidota > Bacteroidia > Chitinophagales > Saprospiraceae > CALLVY01. The sequence goes on from CALCCH010000327.1 coordinate 649, forward strand.
CACTCCTTTTTTGGGTATTGCAATGATGGTGGAATAGCTGGTGACTGCACGTAAAGTACCCCATTCAGGGTAGATACTGCACGAAAAAGGCTTGGCCGATAGGTAAGTTGGGATGTTAGTATTGATCTTCCGGGCTTAGATTCCGGAAAATTGGGAGATTCTTACGTTCCAGAGGCATAAAAATAAGCATTTTCCCGTTCAAATGATAGTCCCCCCGGCCTTTGATTTTTTAAATCCCCTCTTCCCTGATTGACCAAAATACGCTATCTTTGTGCTCGTTGTGCCTGATTGTTTCCTGTACCAAGCAAGACCGAAATTCCAACGCTCCCCAACGAGCTCGAAAGCGGTCTGCCGCCCCTGTGCTTTACCGCATTTCACCCCGTCAAGTGGGGTAAGGACTATTGACCAAACCGAACATCGCTGATTGTCCCATGAAGAATCCGATAGGGAGTATTGCACTCCTGTTTTCCATCACTTTGGCCACTGGGCTACTCTGGCAAATCGCAAAAACCGACTCCACAACGACCGTTCCCACTGTCTCGTCGAGTACTGCGACCACCGGCCCCACGGCCAGCACCGCCCTCTGCCCCCGCCCCACCCGCGTCATCGACTCCCTGGCCCTCGTCGACCTGTACAACAGCACCAACGGCTTCGCCTGGTGTGGCATGTCCGTCTGGGTCCTGTTCGATCCCGTCTGTACCTGGGACCGGGTCACCATCGACGCCGATGGCTACGTCACCCACCTCAACCTCGGCAACAGCTGTCTGGTGGGTACCCTCCCCAATTCCCTCGGCAATATGGAACGCATGGTGGATTTTAAAGTGGACAATAATGACCTCACCGGTTCGCTGCCCAGCTCCATGGGCAATTGGAGTGACCTCCAAGTCCTCTTCGTCGACAACAACGCCTTTAATGGCAGCATCCCCAATAGCTTTGGCAACCTGACCAACCTCATTTCTTTTTTCCTCGATAATAATAACTTTACCGGTCCCATCCCCGGTGATTTCGTCAACCTGGTCAATCTTCAGCGCTTCGAAATGTTCGTCAACAAAATCGACAGCCTGCCCGACCTTTCTTCCCTCACCCTACTGGCCAATCGCTTCCGGGTCGAGGAAAACGCCCTCACCTTTGACGATATCCTGCCCAACCTGGGCACCGCCATGGGGGATTTCTACCACCCGCAGTGCGACATCTGTCCCTTTAGCTTGGTCAACATCTCCACGGGCGATGATTTTGCCATCGATCTCGGTATCGACCACGCCATCAACGACAACGTCTACACCTGGTCTAAGGACGGTAGCTTTCTCGTGACCCTGGTGGGCAATAACCAACTCGACCTCACCCCCATCACCTTCGACGATGCGGGGCAGTACACTTGCCAAATCAGGAACCCCCGCGCCCCTTTGCTGACCATCCAGACCTGTCAGATGAACGTCCAGGTCGGCTGTGGACTTAGCGTCAACGATATCCGCGACTCGCTCTGCTTCAACGAAACCATCCAAATCAACAGTACGACCTACAGCCGCAACAATCCCACCGATACCATCTTTCTCGGTGGCGCCACCCCCGATGGCTGCGACTCCGCCATCTACATCAACCTCACCTTTCCCCCTGGCGAAGCCATCGGCGAACTGCGCGATACCATTTGTCCGGGCGATACGATCTTTGTCAATGGCACCGCCTACCACGGCGGACGACTCAATGGATTTGAGTTCTTTCCCAACGGCAGCGTGGGTTTTGAGTGCGATTCGCTACTCAATATTTTCCTCCGGCTCCACCCCGAATCGGACGTGGGCGCCGTCAATCCCACCGTCTGCCCCAGCGATACCTTTACCTTTCACGGCCGCGAATTCTTCGCCGGGCAGGAAAGCGGCTTGGTGGTCCTCCCCACCACCACCGACGTCAATGGCTGTGATTCTACCGTCCGGGTAACGCTCGGCTTTTTCCCCCGCTCCGAAAGCATATTTGATCAAACCCTTTGCCTCGACGATAGCATCACCATCAACGGTACCATCTATCACCAAGGCAATCCCAGCGGACGCGATACCCTAGCCAACGCCAGCCAGTTTGCCTGCGACTCCTTCATCGTCGTCGACCTCAATTTTGAAGCCTTCGCCACCGGGGATTTTCGCCCCACCCTCTGCCCCGGCGACAGCGTAACGGTCAACGGAACGGTGTATAACGCTGCCAATCCCAACGGGATGGAAACCTTTTTGCCCAGCGGCCCCGGCGACTGCGACTCCATCGTCACCGTCGTCCTGAGCTTTCACCCCCTGGCCGAACGGCGCATCGATACCCTGCTCTGCCCCGGCGATGAGTTGGTCATCAACGGCATCCCGATCAACCTGAGCAATCCCATCGACACCATTCTACTGCCCGACGCGTCGGTCAATGGTTGTGACTCCACGGTTTTTGCCCAGGTGGCTTACCACCCCGTGGTGGAGCGTACGTTTGATCCCGACCTGTGTTTGGGCGATACGGTATTCGTCAACGGCACCGCCTATCACGAGGGGAACCGAACGGGAACGGAAATTTTTACGGGAGCGACGGTCAATGGCTGTGACTCGACCGTTTTTGTCGATCTACAATACCTGCCCGAGGCGACGGGTAACTTTAACCCCATCATTTGCCCCGAGGATACCGTATTTTACAACGGGACGGCCTACCACGCCGCCAATCCCATGGGGACCGAGCGGGTCTTGGGGGTAGCACCTCAGGGTTGCGATTCCATCGTTAGCGTCACCATCAGCTTTTTCCCGCTGGCGGAAGGAAGTCAAACACTGGAAATCTGTACCGACGAATGTGTGCTGTACGAGGGCCAGGAATACTGTAGTACGGATGTGGGGGGCTTACAGGTCTTGGAAAACGCCTCGGTCAATGGCTGCGATTCCTTGGTGATGGTAGCGATTACCGTCCTGCCGCTGGCTTCGAGTGATTTTAATCCCATCCTCTGTCCGGGCGACAGCATTGAAGTGAACGGTACCTTTTACCACGACCTGAATCGAATGGGCACTGAGCGCTTAGACAATCTGGCCGATAATGGCTGCGATTCGATCGTTCGGGTGGCGATTAGCTTTTTTGACACCGTACGGTTTGACCTCACGGGGACCCTTTGCTTCGGGGAAGCGATCATGGTCAATGGGACGGAGTACAACGAGTTGAACCGCCAGGGGCTAGAAACGTTGGAAGGAGCGGCCGATAATGGCTGCGATTCCCTGGTCTACATCGACCTGGACTTTACCAGTTTTGCCTCCGCCGAATTCAAAAATACCCTTTGCTTTGACGATAGCCTGGAGCTCAACAACATCGTTTACGACCGCGATAATCCCGTGGGACGGGATACGATCGTGGGGGGCAGTGCCTCGGGTTGCGACTCGATCATCATCGTTGATCTGGATTTTTTTGCGGAAGCGGTTCGGACGATTGATACCACGCTTTGCTCGGGAGAGGAGCTGTTGGTCAATGGGGTCATTTACGACGAAACCAATACCAGTGGTACCGAAATCTTGCTGGGACGGGGGCAGGGCAATTGCGACTCGACGGTCCACATTGAGGTGGACTATTTTCCCGAGGCGAGTCGGTCCATCGACACCACGCTGTGCTTTGGCGGTAGCTTGCTGGTCAACGGCACCATCTACGATGCGGCCAATCCGGTAGGCTTGGAGACCCTCAACGGATTGGCGGCCTCGGGTTGTGATTCGACGGTAGATGTCCGCTTACTATTCTACGATCCAGCGCTGAATGAGGTTACGCAAGGCATTTGTCCCGGTCAGGCCATCACCATCAATGGCGTGGTGTACGATCAGGACAATCCCACGGGTCGGGACACGATCTTTGGTGCGGGCCAGTTTGGCTGTGACTCCTTGATTGCGGTCGACCTGACGGTATCGGGGCTACTCACAGGTACCCTGTACGGGACCTACTGCCGCGACGTTCGTTTTGAAATCAATGGCAACATTTACGACATCGGCAATCCGTCGGGCAGTGAGATGCTCCTATCGACGGGGGGCTGTGACTCCTTGGTCACCATTGACCTCGACTTTTTTGCGGTGGCTAAGGGAGATCTGAACCCGGAGGTCTGTGCGGGAGGTAGCTTTGAATTCAATGGCACCGTGTACGATGCGACCAACCCGATGGGTAGCGAAACCTTACCCGGTGCCTCGGTCAACGGTTGTGATTCCATCGTGGAGGTCCAACTGAACTTTGACCCCATCCTCACCGGGCGCTTGGAAGGCACCTGGTGCGCCGATACCAGCTTTACGATCAACGGCACCGTTTACGACGCCGACCGGCCGAGTGGCAGCGAGGTCATACGGACGCCGGAGGGTTGTGATTCGCTATTGACCATCGCCCTCGATTTTTTCCCCGCCGCCGCCGACACCCTCGACGATATTTGGTGTGCCAACCGGACCGTGGTGATCAACGGACGGGAATACGGTTTTGACAATCCGATGGGTACGGAAGTCTTGGAAAATGCCTCGGCCAATGGTTGTGACTCCACGGTGCGGATTGACTTGCAGTTTTTTGCGCCCGCCGTGGCAACGGTAGATACCACGATTTGCCCGGGAGAAGTTCTGGAATTTGAAGGTGAGCAGTACCGCGAAACGGGTAGCTTTGACGTGGATATCAAACAGCCTTCCGTCAATGGCTGCGACTCGATGCTGACCCTCAACTTGCTGGTCCTGGACGATAGCGTGCTGGTACCCGCCGATGCCGGAGACGACCGGGAGGCCTGCACCGCCGAAGCGCCACTTACGGCCAATCTACCGGCGGGAACGAGTGGACAGTGGACGGGAGTGGACGACCTCCAGGTGCTCGATCCGGGTGCGGCCAATACCACGGTAGAGGGCTTGCGGACGGGAGAGAACTTATTGATCTGGACCCTGTCGACCGAGCGCTGCCCCGACTACGATGCCGATACCCTGGCCCTACGGCTGGAAGGGCTCCCCCTACTCACCGACGATGATTTTATCCACCCCTTCGACGCTACTTTTTCCGACCTCGATATCCTCGCCAACGATGACTATGACCCGAGCCTCAACTGGAGCGTCCAGCTAGAGAACCTGCCCACCGTCGGGGATTTTTCGATCAACAGCGACAATACCGTACGCTTTACGCCCCCCAACGACGTCTTTACGGGTACCCTCGAATTCAGCTACTTCCTCTGCTCGGTCGATTGTCCCGATCGCTGCGCCGAGGCCTTGGTCCGCCTGGTGGTCGAAGACGGCCCCGCCACCATCGATACTACCGTCAACATTCCCAGTGGGATCACGCCCAATGGCGATGGCCTCAACGATGTCTTCATCATCGATCTGTTGGTCACCAATCCCGACGAATTTCCCGACAACGAACTAGTGATCTTTAACCGCTGGGGCGATATTGTCTACCAGGCCAGCCCCTATCTCAACGACTGGACAGGTACCAACCAGGGGGGAGAGGCCTTACCCCAGGGCACCTACTACTACGTCCTACGGCTCAACATCCAGGATGGCTTGATTTTTAAGGGGGACGTCACGATCCTCAAGTAAGTAAAAAAGTAAAACCCTCCTTACCTTTGTAAAGAGGGTTTCATTCCTAATAAAACTGATCTATAAGAATCTCTAAACTTTTCCAAAATCCGTTGGCCACTCGCGGCGGACAACAGTGAACTGGGTACCCGGGGATCGGGTATCCAGTACACCCATAGAATAGTCAGCAGCAACAAAATCGGTCGGTTCGTTCGGATCGCTAGACCCGACGAACGCAGCGGATGCGGTGCCGTACACTGTTGTCGAAGAGGAGTGACAAATGGGGGTAGCTGCCGCAACCGAGACGGTGGGCTTTCCCCAATATCTAATACCTAGGGATAAACAAACGAAGGGGATCGTCGTACGTAAGGGCCATTGATTTTCTTGAGACAAGAAAAAGGGGCTCATGGGATAATCATTGTTGGGTGATCACCGACTGGGCGCGAGGCACGGTCTGGGGATCGAGGATTATAATTGTTCTAGCGGACGGTACTATATCCCGCTTTTCGAGTGCGAAAAGGGATAGTAACTAACGGACCATAAACGTACGAAGGATCGCAGTAGATAATGTCGGATAATACGTGGAAGGATTTACACTCGGGAGGGTAAATATCTTCATGGGAGTATGTGTTTGTCGGTTCTTAGGTAAAATGTTCAGTACAAATATACAGCTAGGACTCATACGACAAATACCCGATACATGGTATTTTTGACATCAAATTAAAACTAAAACATTAACGATAATCGAGCCCAGTATCGGATCTAAAGGACTAACGTCCAATGGAATAGGACAGGTTGATCTCGTGGGTACTTCCCACGGCGGGTCCGAAGGTATTGAAGGAATAATCAAAACCGTAGCCGATTCTAAAATTATTATTCAGGTCGTAATTTTCACCGAGTAGCAGCCCGGTTTCGAGGTGGATGGTACCGGCGGTGGACCCTCCGGCGCCGAGCCAGAAGCTGCCGTTCATTTGGTAGCGCAGGTTAAAATCGAGGTTGACGGGCGCTCCCGGGACGTATTTGAGCCAGAGGGAGGGTTCGAGGTAAGCCAGGTCGCCAAAGTACTTGTAGAGGCCCAGCAGGGCGTAATAATGCTGGATGCGTCGGGTACTAAAGGTGCCGTTTTCGGACATGAATTCGAGGTCGAGGCCAAAGACTTGAGGTACGGAGAGCCCGGCGTAAACGTGGCTGTCGTCCAGGAAACCGTCGTCGATGTAGCGGTAGGCGTAGATGCCCAATCCGACGTCGGGATAGAGCAGCGATTGGTCGGTGTCGCCCACCGGATCGCCCAGATCGCGGAGTTGGATTTCGGAGGCATTGATGCGGTACTGGACCAGGCCAAAATTGAAGCCCACACTGAGGCCGCCGTAGAAGGGGTCACCGGAGAGCAGGGCGGCCGCTTTGCCGTAGATGCCCGAGAAGCCCGTGGGCCCGGTTTGGTCGTTGATGATGTGGCCCCCGAAGATGGGATTGACGGCGCCCCCACTTTCGTAGAAGTATTCGCCCCGCAGGGGTTGGGTGATGGGAGCGGATTCGAGCTGTACCCATTGCCGCCGAAAGGAAAGCCCCATCGAAAGGGGGTTGTCGTAGAGGAGGTAATCGTGGCTAAAGGCGCCGGGATTGATTACCCCAATTTGATCGCGGTATTGGGTAAAGAGGGGGAGGTGTTGTGCTTGGCTAAAATCACAGAGTAGGACTACTACCGTGATTATTAGTAGATTACGTTTCATGGAATTGACATTTGCAATGCCAAAGGTAAGTATTTTATGACATAGTGTAAATAGTAATTTTGGTCCATATGTCGGTAAAAATCGAGGAGAATGGCGCCTTGGGCGCCATTCTCCTCGACGAATAAGCAGGGCTTTTGACGGCAGCTGTGACAGCGAAACCGGGTTTAGTCTTCTTCCTCCTCATCGGTCATGGCCGTAAAGTCCTCAAATTCGTACTGGCTGTTGTCAAAGCGGTAGGATTCCAGTTTGACTTCCGTGGTGACCCAGTGGTTTTCTTCCTTGCTTTTTTCGTCGTAGTTGATCGATTCGAGGACCATGCCGTCTTCCAGCTTGGCGAATTGGGCGTAGCTTTGCTCCGATACCATTTGGGCCATCATTTTGCCGAAGGCATCCGACCAGCTGACGTCCAGCTCCTGGGTGAGGTAGCAGGTGCTCGTCCCCTCTTCGTGGGTAATTTCGTAGGATTCGCAGCGGTAGCCGGCCACTTTTTTCTTTTTACCCGTGGCCTTTACCTCGTAGTCCTGGGCGGCCTCTTCCGCTGCGGATTCGTAAGCCGCTTGGGCGAAGGAGGTCATGGAGGGCAGGGCCTGGGCCGTACGCTTGCCTTTTTCTTCGGTGTAGATGACGCTCAGATCGTTTTCCAGATCGAGGACGATGATGGTCCGGTTCCCATTTTTTTCGATGGTCTCGAAGCCGGTTACGTTGCCTTCTTTTTGGAGGTAGTAGATCATATCTTGGGGTTTTTCCTTACCCTGGGACATTTCGCCGACCAACTGTAAGTCAAACTCGTAGGCCTCCGGGACGTCGGCGGCGCGGTTCATGGATTTGAGGAAGGCCCCGTAGTCGGGGTAGCGGGGGGGGTCGCCCTGGGCGGCGGCGACCGAATCCTGGCGTTCGTATTCGGCCATGAGGACTTTATCGATCTCGCGTTCCATTCGCTTAGTCAGGGCCCGAGTAAGGGCATCCGAGGCTTTTTCGACCAGCATATCTTCGGCACTTCTCGCGAGCTTGTCGGTGGTCCGTTTGAGGACGCGGTCGAGTAGCTGGGCCTGGAGGCTGCTCAGACTAAAGAGCAGGGAAAGACTGAAAACAAAGGAAAGTTTCTTCATCGTAATGCTTTTTTGGTAGGATGTAAATGAATGGGGCAAGTTCACGAGGCGGGTCAGCGACTGCAAATTTAACCAAAAGCGAGGGGATCGACAAGGGGGGACGGGAAATAATACGCTACGGAGAGAGGAGAACGGCTCAGGCGACTTGCGCAATGATTTTGTCTTCGATCATTTGTAGTAGCACGTGAAAGGGGATAATTTCGACGGCAAAATCTTGCCCCATTCGGACCGGCTGGGCCCGAAGGAGGTCGGCGTATTTTCCGGCTTTGCGGTACCAGGCGGTGGGGTGGAAATTGACCTGGGGGTGGGCCAGTAGGCGGAGCATTTTGAGGAACCAGCGGGCCCGTTGGGTCGCTTCGCCTTTGAGGTGTCGGTAGGAATAATGTCGGACGGCATCGACTCGATCGATAAATTTCCCACGGTCCCGGGCCAGGTAAATGAGCAATTCAGCGATCAAAATATTGATGTTGCTGCCCTGCTTATCCTCCTGCGCTTTAAAGGTTTCGTTGAGGTATTTGCCCATGCGAAAGCGTTTCTCTAAGGGTAGGTATCCCGTGTAGATCAAAAAGCCCAGGTAAGCTTCCATGATGGCGAATTGCTGGCGGATATCTTCTATTTTGCATTTTCTATTGTTCTGATACAGCTCGTAGGCCAGGCGGTACTCTCCGGCGTGAAAGGCGTTGAGGGCACGGTAGTATTCCAGCGTCGCGACGTTGTAGGGCCGATTCATGGTATACTGTGCGGCCTCCCGAAAAGTTGTCGCCGCCTGGGGGTGTTGAGCCGTGGCGATTTGGGCAACACCGCGATTGCGCAGGAAGAATAGGTAATGCGCAGGGTAAACGCCATCCTTTTTCTCAAAGCATTCCAGGATTATATTGCAATTTAATATGACCTGTTCGTAATCTCCGACATACAGCGCATGGTAGACGATGGCACAGGCTCGATAAACTTTATACTTGACACTTTCACCACTACATTCAGAAATTTTCACAACAGTACATTCAAGTTCCTTTAACGATACGGATGATTGGTGCATCTGAGCAACGATTCGATAGAAATGATATTCGGCTTCTTTCTCCGCGGTATAATCCCCAAGGTGCTGTTTGACCTTACGGGCGTAAAACTCCGCCAGTCTTTTATTCCGTTCGTAATAGGTGTGGTGATGATGTAACAAGCTGGCCAGTTCGCAGGCCAGGTGACTAAACTCGTGGTCCTTGGCTAAAAGGTAGGCTTGTCTGACCAGTCGAACCCCCTCACTTCTTTTTCCCTCCCGAAGGAATTTTTGACCAATGAAAAACTTTTTTTGGCATTCGTCATATTTTTTTTTCACTAAACTACTACCCCGAGTCGCACTGATAAAAACCAGTGCCCGTAGGATTTTTAGGGTTTGTGATTTCCACCGTCGGTAGCTTCCGCTGTCGTAGTTTTCTCCGCACAGTTTTCGTGCGAAGGCTTCTTCGGAAAGAAATTTTTGCTCCCGAAATACCCGAAT
>CALCCH010000328.1 GCA_937899855.1 uncultured Saprospirales bacterium
TTTATTTCCGCCACCTCCGCAAAGTCTTCCGCCCCGGCTGGCATATGGTCATCATCGACTTCAAATAGCTCATCATACCAGTCGGGCACCCCGCCGAATCCCGAATCTCCCTCTTCGACATGGAACGCGAACTCCAAGAAGCCGGCTACACCCAAATCAAAGCCGACGACCAAACCCTAGAATACCAATACATCGTAAAAGCCGGCGTCCCCGAATAGACCTCTATCTACACCTCTACACATCCCTTCCCTCCCTCTCTGCGTATCTCCGCGATCCTCCGCGCACTCTGCGTCCCAACCCTCGAAGCGCATCACCCCATCACCCTCACCTCCTCCTTCAAAATCAACTGCTTCCGATCCGGACCCGTCGACACCATCGTCACCGGTACCCCCAACTGCGCCTCCAAAGCCTGCAAATAATCCCGCGCCCCCGCCGGCAAGCCCGCGTAAGATTCAATCCCCTCCAAACTCGTCTGCCAACCCGGAAAATCGCGGTAGCGCGGCTCCACCTCGACCGAACAAAGATCGTAGGGCAAAGTCTCCCGATCGGCCCCATCGTAGTGGTAATGCGTCGCGGCGCGGATGCTTTCAAAATTATTGAGCACGTCGATCTTGGTGATGACCAACTGCGTAACGCCATTGAGCATGACGGTGTAGTGCAACTGGGGCAGGTCGATCCAGCCACAGCGGCGGGGGCGTCCGGTCGTCGCGCCGAATTCGCCACCTTCGCTGCGGAGTCGTTCGCCGGTGGCATTGTCCTCCTCGGTGGGGAAGGGGCCGCTGCCCACCCGCGTACAGTAGGCCTTGCTGATGCCAATCACCTCACCAATCTGGCTGGGCGCCACGCCGAGGCCATTGCAAACGCCCGACGAGATGGTGTTGGAGGAAGTCACGAAGGGGTAGGTCCCAAAGTCGACGTCGAGCATGGAGCCCTGGGCGCCCTCGGCGAGGATGCGGCGGCCGTCTTTGAGGGCCTGGTTGATGTAGTACTCCCCGTCGACCTGTTGGAGCTGGCGCATCTTTTCCAGGGAGGCAAACCACTTGGCTTCCTCGCCAGCTAGGTCGAATTCGATGCTGGGGTAAATTTGCAGCAGTTGCAGGTGTTTTTCCTGGAGGGCGGCGTAGCGGGCTTCGAAGTCGGGGCGGAGGATGTCGCCGGCGCGCATGCCGTTGCGGCCCGTTTTGTCCATGTAGGTGGGCCCGATGCCCTTGAGGGTGGAGCCGATCTTGGCCTTGCCCTTGGCCGCTTCGCTAGCGGCGTCGAGGTAGCGGTGGGTAGGCAGGATGAGGTGGGCCTTGCGGGCGATGAGCAGGCGCTCGTGGTAGTCGACCGAGGCGGCTTCCAGTTTTTGGATTTCCTTTTCCAGCGTAATGGGGTCGATCACCACCCCGTTGCCGATCAGGTTGATTTGGGTGGGGCGAAAGATGCCGGAGGGGATGGTATGGAGGACGAATTTTTGACCGTCGAAGATCAGGGTGTGTCCGGCGTTGGGACCGCCCTGGAAGCGGGTGATAATGTCGTATCGTTCGGCGAGGTAGTCTACGATTTTTCCCTTGCCTTCATCGCCCCATTGGAGGCCCAAAATTACGTCAACTGCCATATTCCTGGATTGGTGTTAGGTGAATTATAAAAATACAAAAACCTGCCTGATTAACAACCGGGCAGGTTCGCAAATATACTGATTTTGCGGAAACCTCAGTTATCCGACAGCGACTTTAGTGCCGCCTCTACGGTGGGGCTGAGGTGGAAAAAGGATTTGAGCTTGGTCATCTCCAGCAGCTTGAGGACTTGTTGGGAGGGGTTGGCCACGGCGAGGGTCAGGCCCGATTGGCGCGACTTGGTCATCAGGGCGATCAGGAAGTTGAGGCCGACGCTGTTCATAAAGTCCAGCCGGGAGAGGTCGACGACGAGTTTGTTGAGTCCGTCTTCGAGGTGGAGTTCGATATCGGAGAGGATTTTTTTGTTGTCGAATTCGCTGAGGAGGTCCTGTACGGCGACGATTTGGACGGCGTCCTGGTGGGAGATGGAGTAGTTCATGGGACGGGTTTTAGTGTTTGCTAGTGTTCAGGGAATTATCAATGCAAAAAACTTACCAAGTATGGGGAGTGGGGGATTTTTCTGGTTTTTTTGGGAGGGAATTGTTGGCGGGGGGGGAGCGTGAGGGCGCTTCGAGGGTTGTGACGCAGAGTTGCGCAAAGGAGTGCGGAGAGGCGCAGAGTGGGGCGCTTCGAGGGGGGGGCACGCAGTGTGCGCCGGGTAAGGCAAAGATTTGCAGAGAGGTGGGCGTGTTGAGGGGTAGCTCTTTGAGAGGTTGGGACAGGGGCAGAGTGCCCCGATGGTTTAGGATTTGGCTTCGCAGTCGCCTTCGCAGTCGCCGTAGAGGTTGAGGGAGTGGTGGGTGACGTTGAATTTGAGCAATTCCCCCATCATGTTTTTGATTTGTTGGATACGGGGGTCACAGAATTCGACGACCTTGCCACAGTTGACGCAGATGAGGTGGTCGTGTTGTTTGTAGCCGTAGGACTTTTCGTACTGCGCGAGGTTTTTACCAAACTGGTGCTTTTTGACCAGATCACAACTTACCAGTAATTCCAGGGTGTTGTACACCGTGGCGCGACTTACGCGGTAGTTCTGGTTTTTCATGTGAATGTAGAGGGCTTCCGCGTCGAAGTGATCGTCGCGGCGGTAAATTTCTTCCAGGATGGCGTAGCGTTCCGGGGTTTTCCGAAAATTATTGCTTTCCAGATGGGCCGAAAAGATGTTGACTACCTCCTTGAGAATGGTCTCCTCGTTTTTTTGAATCGCCATAAATCGAATTAAATAAAATCAATTGTCACTACAAATATAATGTAATTTGGACTTAAAATGCGGGTCAATTGGTTTCCAGCCTTGTAACACTGGAAACCCCCTCAAGGTTTTGTAAGCCACGAATTGCGACGTTGAGCTGATTGGTGTTGGCTACCAGCAGATTTATCTTCCCCTCAAAATAGCCCTCGTGCCCCTCGATAAAGAAGGAGCGGATGTTGAGCCCCAGGTCGCTGGCAATGCTGCGCGATAGGCGCTCGATCACCCCCGGCCCGTCGTCGACCCCCGTAATGATGAGCTCCGCCACAAAAGACGTATTCGTCGATATGACCCACTCCGCCTTCATCACTCGGTAGCCATAATTGGCCATCAAGTGCGTCGCATTGGGGCAGGTCGTCCGGTGGATCTTGAGCCCCGCGTGGGTAGTCAGATAGCCAAATACATCGTCGCCCTGTACCGGATTGCAACAACTGGCCAGGGTATATTCGTACTCGTCCAGGCTGCCGTTGATCATCAGCCGGGGCTTGCCCTCGTACTTGCGGGGCCGCTTGACTTCCACCGGCGTCTCCGGCTCGACCACCTGCTTTTCCCGCTCGATGGGGACCAGCTTGTTGCCCTCCACCTGGAAATTTTCCTTGATCTCCTGCAAATTGACTTGCTCACTGGCAATGCCAAAGTACAGATCGGGCCGCGAATTGAACTGGTAAAACTTGACCAGGGTATCCACATTCTCTTCAAAGTCGATCTTGAGGTTGCGGCACTTTCGTTCCAAGCTCTCCCGACCAAATTCGCCCTGCTTGCGCCGGTTCTCCCGCAGGGCCGAGCGGATCTTGGCCCGGGCCTTTCCCGTCACCACCATCTTGAGCCAGGCCTCGTTGGGGCGCTGGTTCTTGTTGGTCGTTATCGTCACCTGATCGCCGTTTTGTAACTTGTAGCCCATCGGTACCAATTTGTTGTTGACCTTGATGGCCGCACAATGGTAACCAATATCGGTGTGGATGCTAAAGGCAAAATCGAGGGCGGTGGCCCCCTTGGGGAGAATTTTCATGTCCCCCTTGGGCGTATAGACGTAGACCTCCTCCTTAAATAGATTGGTCTTAAAATCACTCAAAAACTCCATCGCGTCGCTGTCCGAATTCTCGAGGATCTCGCGGACGCTGTCCAGCCAGTTGTCGTACACATCGGCCTGGGCCCCGGTCGAAATGCCCTTGTACTTCCAGTGGGCGGCAAAACCCCGTTCGGCGATTTCGTCCATCCGCTCGCTGCGGATCTGGACCTCGACAAACTGCCCCTTGGGCCCCACCACCGTCGTGTGCAGCGATTCGTAGCCATTCGACTTGGGCGTGGTGATCCAGTCTTTGAGCCGTTCGGGGATCGGGCGGTGGACGTCGGTGACGATCGAGTACACCATCCAACAGATGCGCTTTTCTAGCTTCATCGGTACGTCGAGGATGATGCGGATGGCGAAGAGGTCGTAAATTTCTTCGAAGGGGACCTTTTTGGTCTTGATCTTATTCCAGATGGAGTAGATCGACTTGGGCCGCCCCGTGATGCGGTAGGGATAGCCGATGTCCTGCAGGGCCTTGGTGAGGGGTTGGATAAATTCGTTGATGTAGCGGTTCCGCTTTTGCTCGGTATCCTGCAGCTTATTGGTGATGTCGCGGTAGGTATCGGGTTCTTTGACCTTCATGATGAGGTCCTGGAACTCGGTCTTGATGTTGTACAAGCCCAGGCGGTGGGCGAGGGGAGCGTAGATGTAGTCGGTCTCCGCCGCAATTTTGAGCTGCTTGTGGCGGGGCATGGCGCCCAGGGTCCGCATGTTGTGGACCCGATCCGCCATCTTGATGAGTACCACCCGGACGTCTTCCACCAGCGTTCGCAGGACCTTTTTAAAATTCTCGGCCTGCGGACTCTCCACATTGTACAGTCCGTCCAATTTGGTCAGCCCGTCCACGATCAAGGTAATCCGATCGCCAAAGGTCTCGCGGACTTCCTCCAGGGTCACCTCCGTATCCTCGACCACATCGTGGAGGAGGGCCGAAATAATGGCCGTGGGCCCCAGGCCGATCTCGATGGCACAAATGCGCGCCACCTCGATGGGATGTAGGATGTAGGGCTCCCCCGACTTGCGGCGTTGCTTGCTGTGGGCCTCTACGGCCAGGTCGTAGGCCTTGCGAATGTTCGCCCGGTCGGTCGGGTTCATGTCCTCGACTTGGATCGACTTTAGGAGCTTGCGATAAGCGCGGCGGATTAGTTTTTTATCCTCCTCTTTGTAATGAACTGCGGTTGGCATAAGCTAACTTTCCCTTGGAATTAACATATTAAGTTACACAAATTTTATTAGAACTCAAAGAGATTAGACCCGCACTGAAAAATGTTTCTGTTTCCGGTGGAGCCAGATTTTGGCGGCCCGGGTCGCTCCTTTTCTCAAATCCTTTCCTTTATTTGAAAATTACTGTTATCTTTGCCAACGCTTTTCTCGAAAGGCGTGGGGAGAACCATTTGAGGCGCTTTTTGTTAAGTCAGATGTTCCATCAGCGGGTGTGGCGAAATTGGTAGACGCGCTAGACTTAGGATCTAGTGCCGCAAGGCGTGGGGGTTCGAGTCCCTCCATCCGCACAGCATACAATCATAGCCCTAGATCCACCGTTTGCGGCCCCGGGCCGGTCAGACGCTTCTCCACCGAATTTTTATCATTATCCAACAACCAAACGCTATGTCCAATATCGTTCGTACCACTTTAGGCCATCTACACGAAGCATTGGAGGTACAACTGAGCCCCGCGGATTTGGAGCCCAAGCTGAAATCCGAACTCAATAAGTACCGCAAAAACGCCCAAATGAAGGGTTTCCGTAAAGGAAAGACCCCCATGGGCATGATCCGCAAGCTGTACGGCAAAGCCATCCTCGGCGAAGTGGTCAACGACCTGCTCCAGTCCACCCTGGTGGAGTACCTCGAAGAACAAGACCTGAGCATCCTCGGCCAGCCCATCCCCACGGAAGACCAAGTGGCTAGCGAGCTGGATCCCAATGCTTTGACCGACGTTCACTTTAAATTCGAGATTGGCCTAGCCCCCGAATTTGAAGTGCAAGGGCTCGATGCCGACAACCAGTTTGAACAATACGCCGTAGAAGTGCCCGCCGAAAACATCGACAAGGACCTGGAAAACGCCCGCAAACGCGTCGGACAACGCGATACGGTCGACGATGAAATTGTGGAGCGCGACATGGTGCAAATCGAAGCCGAGGAGTTGGACGGAGATGCCGCCAAGGAAAACGGTTGGGCCACCTCCTTTAGCGTAGTCGCCGATGACAACCTCAACGAAGGCTTTCGCGAGCAATTGATGGGACAAAAAGCGGGAGCCAAGCTGCGCTTCAACATCAATGAGGTCGAAAAAGACCGCGACGAAGCCTTTGTCCGCAAGTACCTCCTCAAGGCCGAAGACGCCGACGCCGAAACCGAAATTGGCGACCAATTTGAAGGGACCATCAGTGAGGTCAACCGCGTAGTGGCTGCCGATTTGAACCAGGAATTTTTTGACAAGTATTTTGGTGAAGGGAACGTCAGTAACGAGGAAGAAGCCCGCGCCCGTATCGAAGCGGACATTAAAAAGTATTACGACCGCCAGGCTGAGTCCCTTTTGTTCCGCGATTTTCAGGACGACCTGCTGGAGCGCAACGCCCTGGAGCTGCCCGAAACCTTCCTCCGCCGCTGGTTGTTGGTGAGTAACGAAGGGATGACGGAGGAGCGCGTCGGCCGTGAGTTTGATGATTTTGCCAAAAATCTCCAGTGGTCGCTCATTCGGGGTAAGATGGTACAAAGATTTGAGATCGAAGTGACCGAAGAGGAGCTCCTCGAGGGCTTCAAGGATCGGATTCGCGGTTATTTTGGAGGCTACGGCGACGAACTAATCGTACTCAATACCGCCAACCGCCTGATGCAGGATGAAAAGCAGGTCGACCAGCTCTACCAGGAGCTGATGGCCGATAAGTTGTTCGAAGAGCTGCGCCAGGTCGTCACGGTCAACCCCAAGAGCGTACCCACCGAGGAGTTTGAAGCCATCGTGGAGGCCGCTCAGAAAGAAATTCAAGCGCGTCAGCAAAACCAATCGCTACCGGAATCCGTTGAAGAGTCAGAGGAGGAGGAAGTAGCGGATGTAGAATAAGTCAACCCGGCGGAGCTGCGGCTTCCCAAAATTGCAAATTTGAACAATTGTCTTTTCAAATCATATTTTCCCGAACTTGCGAATTGAGCCCGCGCTCAATTCGCAACTTTGTTTTAACCCGAAGGGAGCACGTAGCCCGATACTACTCCCGAAAAAACTGATCACCTATGTTTCACCAAGATGAGTTTAAAAAATACGCTACCAAGCACCTGGGAATGAACAGCATGCACCTGGAGCACTACATGCAACAGTCCGCAACGACCGTTCCCAACATCCAGGGTTTTACGCCGGCGGTCATTGAGGAGCGTCAGATGAACGTCCAGGCCATCGACGTTTTTTCCCGGCTCATGATGGATCGCATCATGATTATGGGCGTTCCCGTCAATGCT
>CALCCH010000329.1 GCA_937899855.1 uncultured Saprospirales bacterium
CGTACACAAAACACGGATTGATGAAAAAGGTGGCGGCCGAAGCCGTCGACGCGGCGAGTGTTACTCCCACAAGAATCGGGGAGAGGTCACCCTTGCCAATGGCGAAGCTTCCAAAGTCATCGGTCTTGCGGTGCCCCAACCAACCCAGATAGGCAGTACCTACCAGGTAGAGGGCAAATAGTATCCAGGCCAGGGTCATACGGTTTCAGTTTCGTCCTTGCGCCACCGCAAAGGCAGCAGCGAGCCGCCAGGGGTGGGGCCTACTGGCCACCGATGGCCGGCAGGTTGATTTTCAATTCCACCGTATACAGACCCCGGGTCGGAGCGGAAGCGGTAAATTCCCGCAACTCCTGATTGAATAGGTTGCTGGCCGAAGCCCCCACGGTAAACACCTCGTTGATCCGATACCCCACCCCCAGATCGACGGTGACGAAGCCCCCGAGCGGTCCAAAGTTGTAGGTGTCGGCACTCCGAGCATCTTCCACGATGGGGACGCCCCGGTAGGTAAAGGGCGTGCCGTCGTCCCGGACCAGCGTCTCGGAAGCGATTTGGAAACTGGAGAAGTAGTTGAAGGACTGCACCCAACGGGCGTAAGTGTTGGCGTAAAATTTCTTACCGCTGTAGTTGAGTCCCAGTCCCGCTTTGTGGGTCGGGGCATTGACCAAAATATCTAGGAAGTTGACTTCTCCGTCGTTGTTAAAATCATTGTCCATATTGTCCTCATCCACGGAAAAATCGAAGTAAGAGTAATTCAAATTAGCGCTGAACTGGGGGCTAAAGTAGTAGTTGGCTCCAAAGTCAAAACCAAAGGTATTGACCTGCCCAAAGTTGACGTAGGTAAAGACGGCGCCGTTCCAAATGCCAAAGCCGGACTGTACCTCTTCAATGGCCTGGTCGCCCCGTTGGGTAGCTACGCCCAGCCCCGTCACCGGACTGAGAAAATCCTCGTTGATGTTGTAGTAGGCATTGGCATCGATAAAGAGTTTGTTTTTGATCACCTGCCCCCGGTAACCCAACTCGATGGTCTGGATGCGCTCCACCGTCTGTTTTTCCACCGTCGTTCCATCGGCTAGGGTAAAGCCTTCGGCGTTGCCCAGAATCAGCCCGGCAAACAAATCGCCGTAGAGGTTGATGATGGTGGGTGCGGCGATGCCCTGTCCGTAGGTCAGGCGCCAGGTGCCGATCTGGCCAATGCGGAGAAGGCCCAACTTGGGAACGATGTTGGTGTCGTAGACGTCGTGATTGTCGACCCGGGCGGCGGCCAGTGCCTTCCACCCCCCTCCGAAGCGATAGGTCAGGTGCGCGTAGCCCCCGATCTGACCGATGACGATGGGGTCGTCGCCGCCGCCGTCGAGCAAGTAAGTGCCCAGGCTATTGGCCACGTCGCGCTGGTACTGTACACCGGCGATCAGGTCCAGTTTGCCAAAGGTGTTGTTGTACTGGAATTCGGCATTGAGCCGTTCCGAATCGTCCTGGAACAGGGCGCCGTTGCCAAAGGAACTTTCGCGCGCATCCGCCGGTGCTACCCCCGCGTCGATGGCGGCAAAGTAGTTTTTGGTCCGCTGATCGATGGCGTAGGTACTGTCGGTTCGGCTGAGGGTGTAGTAGGCCTGGGCAAACCAGTTTTTACCCGAAAAGCGCAGCTGGTAATAATTGATCGACCAGTCTTTGATCTGGTTGCGGCCCACATTGGTGGGCGAGAGGTAGTTGCTGTTGCTGTAGCCCGCGTTAAAGAGGATGTCGAGGTTTTGGACCGGGGTATAGTAAAGGCCCGCCTCGGCGCGGAAGAAGTCCACCCCCTCATCGAGTTCAAATTCGTTGTACCCCTCCCGGACCCCATCGGGGATGGGATTGCCCAGGGAGTCGACGGCTCCGACGCGGTCGATAAAGACGGAATCGGAGTATTCAAATTCGTTGGCGGCGGTGTACTCTCCCACGACCTTAAAGGCAAATTTATCGTTTACGACCTGGGCGTGTCGCAGTCGCCCCGAGAAAAAGACATTGCCATCGCCACTGACGCCGGGATTGATGGCGATGGTGGTCCCGGCGGAGGTGCGGGGGTCCTTGGTGATCGTATTGAGCAAGCCATTGTGTGCATTGGGGCCGTAGAGGGTGGCGTTGGGGCCGAGGATGACCTCCACCCGCTCGATGTCCTCCTTGATGCTCGTATTGAGTGGCCCCAGGGGCAGCCCCGTGGCGATCAGGGTGGAAAAGCGCCCGTCGGTGACCTGGAGGTTTTTGGCGTTGAAGTTGGAATTGAAGCCCCGGATGTTAAAAGCGGGGGTGGCAATGCCGGCCCGGAAGTAGTCGATGCCCTTTTGGCGAGCCAGCAGCTCGGCCGGATTGCCGGCGTATTCCTCGATCTCGCGGGCGTTGATGGTCTCAATCGTAGCCGGACTTTCCGTTAGTTTTTCCGGTTTCTTGGAGCCCGAAACCACCACGGCATCCAATTGGGTGCCCAGCGGCAATTCGACATCCAGCACCACCTTGCCCCCGGCCGGGATGGTGACGTCGGGCAGGGCATCGGCGTAGCCGACGTAGCTGACGCGGAGGCTGTAGAGTCCGGGCCCCAATTCGAGCTGGTAGCGGCCATCGGTATCGGTGACGGTCCCCGTATTGCCGTACTGGACGACGATGGTGGCCCCGATCAACGGGCTGCCATCGTCGCCCGTGACTTGGCCGGTGAGGGTTCCGTTTTGAGCCGCCAGCGCGAGGCTCGTAAAAATTGCCATGCTTAGGGTGAATAGTCTTTTCATCATTCGAAATGGTTTACGTTTGTAAAAGTTGGCCATTGGGCTGGTTTGCAAAATTTTTGTTGCTGCTACGACCTAAGGCACTAATTTTATTTGATGAAGTGAAAGTAAAATAGACTGGGAACATAGCGGGGCGGCCCGTGAATTTTGCTGGGGTAGACTACCTCCCTCCGCGTCTTAAAGTTTGTCAGCTAAGGCATTGTCATTCAATGGTTTAGTGGGGAAATCCTGCCCAGTGGACTCCCACGGCTGGGGAATCCCCAAATGACCTGGTTTTACTGCAAATATTCGACGATTGCGGCATTGACGGCTGCCGCTTGCTCCCACTGGACAAAGTGCCCAGCGGCGGGGAGGAGGCGCAACTGGCTACCGGCAATCCGCTCCTGACCGGCCCGGGCCACTTGGGGTGTTGTCAGCTGGGGATGTAGATAGGTGTTGGGAATGAGGGCGTCCTCGGCACCGTAGAGGATGAGGGTGGGAAGGTTCAATTCGGGCAATTGGTCAAAAATTGGGTACTGGAGCATGCCCTGGACGCACCGCGGGATCATCTGGCAGTAGTCGTCGTATTCGCTGCTCTGTCGCAGCAGCAGGCGATCGTCGATCATGAATTGGGCATCGTCGGGAAACTGGTGGAAGTTGAGGTGAAAATTTTTGATGATTTGGTCCTCCGGGGTGGCTTTGACGACGGCGGGGGTGTAGAAATTTTGGAACCAGTCGCGCTCTTCCTGGCTAAAGGTTTCGAAGCCGGCCGGTGCGAGCAGCAGCAGTTTGGCGAGGCGTTCCGGGCTATTCAAAACGGTGTGTACGGCAATTTGTCCACCCATCGAATGCCCCACGAGGACGACGTTTTCCAGGGCGAGGTCGTCGATTAAATGTCGGACGGCCCGGCTACGGCATGTCGAAGGGGTAGGCGCCCCGGCTCGATTTGCCGTAGCCGGGCAGGTCCAGGGCGATACAGCGGTAGTTTGCTTTTAGGACATCGATGTTTTTTTGCCAGGCTTGGAGGTTGCTGCCCAGGCCGTGGATAAAGAGCAGGGTGTAGGCGCCCGCTCCCTCATCGACGTAGGCCAGGCGGAGGCTATCGGCGAGCTCGAGGTGGTGGACTTCGTAGGGGTATTGCCAAGCTTGCATGGGGGTGGGGTTTTCGTTTTGTGCCGTTACGGGGAGGACGGCGGCTAGGGAAAGGAGGACCGGAAGAAAAAATCTCATGTGTTTTAAGGTAAAAATAGCGATCATTCCCACTCCGTGGCGTCAAAAATCATTAATTTTGAATCGTAGCGTCCAGGTCTAAAAAATGGTGTATAAAATATTGATTATTAGTAATTTATATTTTTTAGAGCCAAAATAAGGCGAAAAGTCAACCCCCGTAAATGTTGCAAAATGCCTTTGGCTCGGGCCGCGCCTTTTAAATTCACCCTAAAATTGAAAAAATGACAAGACTAGCAGGCAAGACCGCCATCATCACGGGAGGGGCCAAGGGCATTGGCCGGGTTACCGCCCAAAAATTTATCGAAGCGGGGGCGGCCGGCGCCCTGTGGGACATCGACGAGAAGGCGGGACAGGCGGCCGCCGGGGAGCTCAAGTCGAACGGGGCGGAGGTGCGTTTCTACAAGGTCAATACGGCGGAAATGCCCTCGGTAGCGACGGCGACGGAACTGGTCGTACAGGACTTTGGAGGCATCGATATTTTGATCAACAATGCCGGCATCACCCGCGATGCGACCCTCAAAAAAATGTCGGTCCTACAGTGGCAGCAGGTGGTGGACGTCAACCTGACGGGGGTGTTCAACTGTACCAAGGCGGTGTACCCCTTCCTCGTTGAACGGGGTGGGGGGCGCATTCTCAACGCCGCCTCCGTGGTGGCCCACAACGGCAACTTTGGCCAAACCAACTACGTGGCGGCCAAGGCGGGGGTGATTGGGATGACCAAGGTCTGGGCCCGAGAATTTGGCCGCAAAGGCATCACCGTCAACGCCGTTGCCCCTGGCTTTATTCAGACCGAAATGGTGGAGACCGTCCCCTCCGAAATCCTGGAGGGGGTCGCGTCGCGTACGCCGCTCGGGCGTCTGGGCGAGGCGCAGGACATCGCCCACGCCTATCTCTTTTTGGCTTCCGAGGAGGCGGCCTTTATCACGGGAACGGTACTCAACGTGGATGGCGGTTTGGTCTTCTGACGGATGCGTTCCCCATTACAAAAATTCACGGATTTTACCAATACCTTACTCCCCAACGAGACGACCTACCTGCTGTCGATTCAAAAGTTTGCGGATGAGGATCGGCTGCGCATTCTCCAGCAGGTCCACTACAATGCCCACCACATCGATCAATTCAGCCCCTACGATACCTCGATCGACAAACGCAAATACAGCCACCTCCAAAACTGGATCGCCACCCGGCTCCGCGCCATCGACGTGGATGAGCAGTTTAACCGGATGCTCGACTGGGAGCAAAAGATCATGACCGACGCCATTCCGATGGAGGACGAAAAGGAACTGCTCAAAACCATCAAAAATTACGCGCATCCCTCCTTCTTCTTTACCAAGTTTTACGAACTGATCGAAAACTACCGCCACTTTCTCCTCATCCGCCTGCGCTACACCGACCGCCAACTGGCCGACGACTTCCTAAAGCGCTACCGGGCGGCCTACCTCCAGTCGCGCCAGGTCAAGGAGAAGCTCTACGAGGCCACCCTGGTGATCGTCGGGCAGTACTCGGGCCAGGCCGAGGACTCCAAGCAGTGGGAAGGCTGGCTCGCCGAAATCTTTTACAACGAAAAGCTGGAGGGGCAAATCCGCTACCTGGCCCTGGTGCGCTTGGTCTTTATTTGCCACAACTACCAAGCCTACGATCCGCTGCGGGACAAATTTGACTACCTCGACCAAAAACTGGCGCAGGGCCTGTACTACTCCAAACGACACCTGGTCAATTACTACAACAACCGCCTCATGCTGCATTCGCACTATCGCGAATACGATCGGGCGGTTTACTACGGCTACCTCTCCGTCCGTGCCCAAACCCAGGATGGCCTGCTGTACGTCAACAACCTCTGCGCGGTACTGCTGCGCCTCAACCGCAACCAGGAAGCCCTCCAGGTCATGCAGGAGGCCTCGAACGAGGCCAAACGCACCAAAAACTTCCACAACCGGATTGGCTTCGTCGCCTTTTACATGCAGGCCCTCCACAAAAACGGGCGGAGTAAAAATGCGGAAAACTACGGCGATGCTTTCCTCCGGGCCTACGCCAAGGAAATCCTTCAGTACCGCTGGCACCTTTTCTTCTCGGTCTACCTGGAGGCCATGTTTCACCAGCACCATTTTGAGAAATTGCTCAAGGTGGCCAAGCAGTACCGCTTGCGCGAACGCGATAAATTGTACCGCGCCAAAGCCAACTACCGGCCCGTCATCCCCGTTTACCTCGCCGCGGCCCAACTCCGGGAGGGCAACATCACCGAGCAGCAATTTGCCGACCGGCTGGAGGACCTGCGCGCTCCCGACGACCTGCGTGGGCACTTGGCCCTCCGCACTTTTCTGACGGATCTCAAGCCCCAGTTGCCCGAGCTCGGGGCCCTGCTGGCGGAGTGGACCTGAGAATACGGCTTTCCCCCGCTTCCTCCAAATTCCACCCAAATCCGCGGGGAAGGGCCGCTTACCTACCGCATCAAAAAAGTGGTGCGGGATCAAGACCCCACACCACTCTAAAACCCAAAGAATTGTGCTTTCCTGGGCAACAGAAGATCAGACTTTGTCCGAGCTTCCGTTATTCATCCTCTAGTTGTATCGTCGTTCGAGGGCAACCAGTTACCAACCGAGGGAAGGGTCTGGCCGTACGGCCCCACGCCCGTTCCCGTCGGGCCGGAAGGATTGCCCGCCGCATCGGTAATCATATCGTAATTCAGCGTGTAAAGGCTGTGCCACATGTCCACCTGGATCCGGGAAGCGTTGATGCCGGTATTCGTAAACAGGGGATTGCTCGCGGGGGCCTGCTCGCCGTACTGGTAAACCGCCAACTGGTAGTCGGAGACCGAACCGCCATCGTTGGCGTAAGACAGGACGTAGATATAGGTCATTTTCTGATTGCCCACGGCCACCATATCGAGGTAGGTCACGTCGGTGGGCAAATCGAGGAAGGGGGAGCCCGCTCCCAAATCGTCCTTAAAAGCATTGACGGGCCGGCCGATCAGGTCAAAAGCCTGAATCCGGGTTTCCCGCTGGGCTTCGCTCCGGATGGAGTCCAGCACCAGGATGGTTCCGTCGTAAGAACTGCTCACGGCGATGGGACGGAAGAGCAGGCCCGGTCGGGCGGCCTCCAGGGCCGTACCAGCAAAGTTGCGGGCGACGGGGAGTTCCCCATCGGCACTACCGCTCTGTGCTAGGGGGGTAATCATCACCTTGCGGTACTGCTGGCTGATGCCGATGACGTTGCCACTCGGGTGAATGCTAATGTGATCGGGGAAATAGGGAAAGCGACCGTAGCTGAGGAGGTCCTCGGCGTCGGGATTGATGTTTCCCGACTGGCTGAGGTCGATCTTGCGCAGGTGATAGCCGCCATCCCCCCCGTCGACCAAGCTGTTTTCGGCCTTGCGGGGGTCCAGGTAATAATCGCCCAGGTCGACGGAAGTGGGGTCGGGTACCAAATTGCCATCGTCATCCGTCACCCAATTGCCATCGACCATCTTAAACTTGGGGGGGTAGACGTCGTAGACCAACATCGAGGGGCCGGTAAAGCCGTAATCGGTAAACTTGACCTGTGACATGGGCCTTTCGGGGATGTTGAAATTCTCAAAGGCGTAGAGTTGGGTATTGCTCGCCTTCGTAGTGGCATCGGTCAGTCCCGTACCGTAGGATCGCCAGGATAGGCCCACGCTGGCGTAGCGTTGGCTCAGGGCCAAGCCCACCCATTTGGAAATCGCGTTGCCCGAGTTGGAATTGTCGGCATCCAGAATGGTACCGGTGGGTACCTCGGTCGTTTTTTCCCACTGGAAGGTACTGTCCTCGTAGATCAACAAATCGGCCTGGGCGTACTCGGTATCGGCGGTGAGGGGGATGGGGATGTCGATGAGGTAAAGGCTGACGCTTGCCGCATTGGTCTCATCGTTGTCGACGAAGGTGGTGTAGGCTTTGGCCGCCATCCAGGTGTCGATGTAAAAGTCTACTTCAAACTTGACCTCGCCACCGAGGGTATTGTCGGGAAAGTCAAAAATCAGACTGGATTCGTTCAACTCTTCGCTACTGAGGGTCAGGCTTTGGGACAGGACGGGCCGACTCTGGTCCCGGTAGATCAACTTGGCTATACAAGTAGCGGTCGATCCGTCCGGTACGCTCGGCCAGGCGCTTTTGCGGGGGTCGGGGTAGAGGGTGATTTCCGAGGTAATGGTAGTGGCGATGGTATTGTCGATGAACCAGGGGGAGCTGGCAATTTCGCTGATGGTTTGGGCCAACTGGGCGGCCGTCGTAGCGATGTTGACCGCCACCATGATCCAACCGGAGAAGGGGATTTCATCTTCGATTTCGCCTTCGGCGATTTGTAGCTCCGCCCACTGCAGGGCTTTGGAGCAACCGGTGGTGAACAGGATTTGACCCAGCGAACTCAGGGCCCCCCAGTTCATTTGCTTATTGGCCGCTGCCTCGGAAAAAACCGCATCGTAATACACCAGCCCGGCGGTGACCACCAAGGCGACGACGCCTTCATCGTTGACGATCTCGTAGAGCGGTTGGTAACTCTGAGCCGCCACGGCAAAACCGAGTAGGAAGGCGGGCAGCGCCAAGTTGCAAAGCCCCGTCATCACGCCGCCGATGGCGCAGGCCCCGGGATAAACGTTCTGACCCGTACCGATCCCACAACCGTAGAGGATGGCGGTGGTGGCATTATCGGGGAAGGTGAGGTAAAGGGTGGTACTGCCTTTGGGATCGGTAGGGACGGCCATCTAGGTGTTGATCGGCCCCTCAAAATCTACGTAGCGCAATTCGTCCGTTTCCAACTGAAGCGTACTGCCAATGGTGCTGCTCTGGAAGGTCCAATCGGCATTGTTGGGCCACCATTTTTGATTGCTCTCCCCGTCGATCGTCACGTCGGTGGTATCGATCAATTCGCCTTCGGCATCTTGAAAGGCAATGTAAATACCCAGATAGCGGATGTAGGAGTTCTGTACGTCGATCTGTACCCGTTTCAAACTGGAACTCACCATCGTGAGCTGCGACTGCATGCCGTAGTTGAAGCCCGCCTTGGTTATGGAGGCTTGCCAATTGTCATCCCGCAATTCGACGCTGCCCAATTCCTCAAAGATCGGCTGGACCGTGGAGGCTTTCTTAAAACCGATATCGTCGGGATTCTGCTCGACGGAGCTACCCTCCTCCTGCGTCCACTTGACATCCTGTAGGGCATTGTCGTTTTTGGTAGCGATCATCATCTGCGTCATCACCGTTCCCGCGTAGTCGATGATGGCATGGATGGGTTCTTGGCGGTAATAGGTCGTGTAATCCGTCGTGCTGTAGATGAAGTCGCCATTGTCATCTACGCCTTCTATCTCGTACACTTTTTGGGCGACGTTGTTGGCCCAGCCGTTGCCCTCGGTACCATCGGCGTAGTCGGTGGGGGCGCCGTAGTACTCCATCCGTTGGGCCAAGCCCTTGGGGATGCCATCGGGGTCGGTGGCATTGTTGGAGATCAGGTTGTAGATGTTGGG
>CALCCH010000330.1 GCA_937899855.1 uncultured Saprospirales bacterium
GCGTCCAAGTCCACAGTAGCGACGCCCTCCAAACCCTCACCAAGGCCCTCAATGCCTTTGACGTCGATCTGCCCCCCGCCAACATCACGCTACAAAACGTCAGCGACGATCGCCTGGATTGGACCTTCCACGTACAAGTCCAAAACTACGTCCTGCCCTACCCCACCGGCAACTACGACGACCTCCAATTTACCTTTACCGGAACCGATTACCCCGCCAACGGTACGGTTGGCAATGCCCTACTCGACCTCTCCGAGTACTACCACCCCTACGCCGAAGGCCAGGCCGACCAGTGTGTCCGACTGCCCACCCGCAATGCCACCGGCTGGACCAACCCCGAAAACGTTCCCAGCGGCAGCGAACGGGCCCACCACTTTGGCTTTCGCATCGCCGAAAATACTTGTCACCAGGATGCCATCTACGAAGACGGCCCCTACACCGATCCCATCGCCATCACCCTCGATAATTTTAAACCCTACCTCGAGATGGTCCAGGTATTTATTGGCGACCAAGAAGTCTACTTTATGGAATGGTCCTGCAACAACGACTGTGCGGGCAATAACCGGGGAGGTATCCTACCCGAAGGCGGTATCATTCCCGCCGATATTACCGAGGACCACATCAAGCAGGGCATGCTCGTGATCGTCAATGCCAGCGAGGCCTTACAGGAGCTTACGCTCGGCGTCCGTATTCTGGGCGATGCCCTCCCGGCCGCCAACGTGTACAATAGTATGGCAACCAATGAAAAAACCTGGCTCTTCGAAGTCGACATCGCCGATTACCTGGAGGCGGGAACCCTGGACGGAGAGGGAGACCTGGTCGACCTGAGCTTTAGTGGCCTGGATTACCCCCGCGATAATTTACCCGCCAATGCCCTGCTCAACCTGGCGGCCTACTACCATCCCGACAACCCGGCCCTCAACCACCAGTGCGTCCTCATTCCTTTTCGCAACGGCCCCGGAGTGGGAGATTGGCAAGATCCTAACCTCATCCCCACCGGAACGGAACTGGCCCACCACTTTGGCGTCATCTGTGGTGGAGCGGGAGGTGGTAACTTTGCCGCTCACCAGCCCGTTGCTCCCCAAATCAGCTTTTCGGGTAGCTGCCTCGCCGCCGACTTTAGCTTCGACCTGGCCTACGATGGCTGCTCGGCCCACTATACCGATAAAAGCCTCGGCCAAGTCAGCTCCTGGGAATGGCGCTTTGGCGACGGCAGTATCTCCACCGAGCCCCAACCCAGCCACGCCTTTCCCCAGAGCGATTGCTACCCCGTCACCCTCACCGTCGAAGATGACGGTGGCCAGCAAAGCAGCTATACCCAGGAGGTCTGTATTTCCGGTTGCGATGGCGACTATACCGAACACGGCCAGTTTAACGTACAGCTCAACGGCCCCACCTCGGGCTACCTCAATTCCACCCAAAACCAGTACCGCGCCCAGGTCGCGGGCGGTGTCGCCCCCTACGAGTACTGGTGGCAGGTCCGCGAAGTCGACGCCCAGGGACAGGATGCCGGGCATAGCCTCTGCGGGGAAGTCGCCAGCCAGGGCAGCGCCGAAACCTCGATCCGAATTATCGGCAACCAGTGCCACGGTACCAAACTCGTACTCCTCACCGTTACCGACGCCTACGACCGGGTGGTACAAGCCCAGCTGCCCATCCAGATCGTAGGCCCCCAGCCGAGCTGCGCCATGGAAGTCACCGGTAATCCCACCGTCGGCGCCACGGTCCAGATGCGAATTCTCGGGAGCATCGTGGGCAGCGACTGCTACGACGTTTACCCCTACTGGACCTGGGA
This sequence comes from uncultured Saprospirales bacterium, assembly GCA_937899855.1. Classification (GTDB taxonomy): domain Bacteria; phylum Bacteroidota; class Bacteroidia; order Chitinophagales; family Saprospiraceae; genus CALLVY01. Next base: position 1,796 of record CALCCH010000330.1, read on the forward strand.
CTACGGCGATGGCTCGACGCCCGAACAACTCTTTTGGATTACCGAACACATTTACCAGAGTCCCGGCCCCTACCAAATCCGGGCGACCGGTTGCCGCGAGCCTTACCAAACGGCTGGCGATTGCGTCACCGTACTCGGTCAGGTATTGATCGAAAACGGAACCACGGCCCCCCCCGGTCCCACTTTTGACATCGAGCCCGCCGGGGTCATCCAGGCTCAGATCGGGACGGCACTCGAAACCCCACTGAGCGTCAAGGTCAACGACCTACCGCAAAACACCACTACCCTCCACCACGGTCAGTACGCCGTACGTTGGGAAGTTTTGGATGCCGATACGGGGGAACTCCTCAACGGTATCAACCTGATCGTCCCCTACGCCGACCTCGAAACGGGTATTCTCGATGATTACAATTTCGTCCCAACGGCCGATCACTGGGGCTGCTTGGACGTCCGGCTGACGATCAGCCCCATCGGTTACTACGCGGGTTATTTTGACCTCAACCCCGCCGATGGTTGTGGGGCGCAAGAGGCTTACGGAACGGTGGGGGGCTGTCTGGGCTGCCCCGACCCAGGGTTGGGTAAATTTGGGAGAAGAAAATGCCATCACGGGAACGGCTCAACGGGGCCACCTCACGGGCTGTCCCTATCCCTACCCGGCCATTGAACGGGCTTGTAAAATCGAGGTGGCTTACGACCCATTGGAGGTCACCGACATCGCCCTGGGTACGGGCTGTAACCCCGAGCTGACCGCGGTGGCGAAAAAGGGGGCGCGTCAAAGTAATCCGGGTCCCTGCGGTAGCCAAGCCTACGCGGATTATTCCTGGACCGCCTACGATATTCGCCAGACCGACCAAGTGTTGGAGGGTTTATTGGAAAGCGATCAGGCCGCCTGTGCCTCCATCAACGTAGCGCATCCCTACCTGGCCAATTTTGCGGGAGATGGCCTGTTGCTTTTCCTGGCCAAGGTGGTGGTTACCGATCATTTTGGGGTAAAGGACAGCTTGAGCAAGGTGATTTCACTAGCGCCTCCCCTACGCTTGGCCGTGGCGCCGCAGATAAGCCGTTGCCCCGGTACCACTACGCCCCTCACGACGGACCCCCTCGCGACGGGGGGTGATGGCTACTACACCTACACCTGGCCCGTACACGCCAACCTACTTACCGATCCCGACCATCCCGAGCAACGACTCTTACGGGTCGAGGAACAAGCCTTTTCTTTCACCCTCACCGTTACCGACGGGCAGCAGTGTAGCCGCAGTCAAACCATCCTGGTACAGCCCCAGCCGCTCCAAGCCGATGCCGGACCGAGCTACGTCCGCGCCTGTGCCAACGGACCGGGCCTCTACCGCCTCGGACCGGACGATCCCGAGCAAGCGGCGACGGGAGGTTCAGGGGAATACACCTACGACTGGCAACCCGCCGAGTGGATCGCGGGCCCCAACGATGTTACCAATCCACTGCCCCGCACCGATGGTAGCAATTGGAAAATTTACACCCTCACCCTCAGCGATGCCTTTGGCTGTACGACCCAGGACCACATCACCCTGATTCCGACCAGCGGCAGCCCCGTCGCCGAAGCGGGCAGCGACCAAACCATCTGCTACGGTAGCCCCACTTCCATTGGTACCGGACAGGCCCAGAGTGGCTACGACTATATTTGGACTTCCAATAATCCGCGCTTTAAGGGCAGTGAGACCGCCACCGCCATCCTCCAGAGGGTACACAACCGGGGCGCAGGAACCTTCGATTATACCCTGCGCGCGGTACATCGCTTGAGCGGTTGTTACGACGAGGATGTGGTCCGGGTCCAGGTCCGGGAGCAGTGGCTCTACCGGGGCTACGAGTCGCAGGTGCGCTGGACCGAAGACGGCGCCATCGACCTGTGGGCGACGTCCCAAAATACCATCATCCCCAGTACCAATCCCAACTATTCCTCCGGAGCCAGCCCTCCCCTTCACTACCAGTGGCTACCCGATACCGATGGCTTACAACAGGTCCAGTACGGTACCCAGGGCATCCCCGAAGACGGACGCTGGTACCCCTACCCCACCAATAATTACAAGACCCTCCTGGTCAGCGATGCGCACAATTGTTCGCGGCGTTTCAAGACCAATAAGGGTATCTTGATTGGACAATCGCCCCATCTGGATTTGACCCTGCTCGATGCCCACGGCGGAAGTCCCAACCCCCAGATTTGCGGCACCAATGATGCGGAACTTTGTTTTAAACTGGACCTCCGTACCTTTGTGGATACGGATTATCCTCAGTACTTGCCCCCCAACCTCACTTTGAATTACGTCTGGCGAAAAAGCGTTGGTACCGTGGAACAGGAAGTCGTCGAACAGGGTAGTGTGGAGCTGAAAATACGGGTGGGACAAACGGGGCATTACGAGGCGATAAAGAGTATAGGCCCGTTTAACTACACGGACTGGTTGTCCTCCTGGAGTGATTTTACCGTGACGGGTGACCTCAACAACAACGGCTACGTATCCGATACCTGGTTGAACGCCGTCCACGAGTTTCAGGTGGGGGTGGTGCAGGATAATATCCAGGCTTACTACGAACTCTGCGGGACCTGGACGCAGGATGCTGGGGTGGCGGCGGGAACGCTTTACGTCGGAGAAAAACACGGCTGCAATACCTTCCGAGTAGAACCGAACGTACGAGCCACCTTGCGAGGAGCGGGGACGGAAGGACTGATTTATCTCCTGCCCAATACGCAGGGACCAGCGGGCAGTCACCTCCTAGCCTATATCGATGAATGCCTTAGGGTCCAAACACCACTCGAGCCATCCGCTACACCCGATGATCTCTTGGCCCCTACACTAAGTGAGTCCACCGATTCGCGTTTACCGGAGGTAGACTTTAAACTCTACCCCAACCCCTTTGCTGATCGGTTAGATATCCACTACCAAATCGGGGCCGATCACCGAGTAGGGCTCCAAGTCACCGACCTGACGGGTCGACTACAAGGGACCGTCCTCCCCGAACAAACACAAAGCGCGGGACAATACCATTATCGGATCAAAGGCAACGACCTGGCCCCGGGCATCTACTTTATTCACTTGTGGCTGGACGGAATCCCGGTCATTAGCCAGCGTATCATCAAACTGGATTACCAGTAAAAAACTGGCTCCGTTGTTTATCAGAATAATTTAAATTGTTAAAGCCATGTCAACCAAACCGCTTCTTTTCGTGGGCCTTTTTCTTTTGCCTTACTTACTTCCCGCCCAAAACTGTCCCCACCTGATCTTCTGCGCCGATTGGGACGATAACGATCAGCTGGAGTTGGCCTTTGCCCACCACAATCACTTGCAATACCCCATCCATCAGAT
>CALCCH010000331.1 GCA_937899855.1 uncultured Saprospirales bacterium
GGGATCAAGACTTCCGACTGTACGTAGTAGTGTGAGTTGACCACGTCTTCGATGACGCCCACCACCTCGTACTGACGGCGGTTGAATTCGATTGTTTTGCCCACCACAGCCGCTTCCTGGCCAAAGTATTCTCGACTGGTCTTCCGGCTGATGACGGCCACGGGTAGGTTGCGCTCCACCTCGGTCCGGTGGTAGGGACGACCCTCCAAAAATTGGAAATTGAAAAGCTCGAAATAGCTGGCGTCGGTATACAGACCCCGGTAGCGTAGCTTTTTCCCCTTTTGAAAGGTAGTGAATTGGATAAAGGGTTGAAACAGGCTCCAATTGACGGCCCGTTTGCTTTTGGAGATTTCCTCCCGGATGGTCTTGATGCTGAGGTTTTGTACCATATGCCCCGCCTGCTCTTCGCTGTAGCTGGCCGTACTGTCGAGGAACACTTGGCCCTCGCGGTAGCTGGTATCAATGGTGTAGGTCGTATCCGTCTCTATCATCTTGGTGTCGATGTAGGGGCAGAGCACCAGGCGATCCCAATGCTCCAGAGGTGCGTTGCCCCCGATTTCGTTTTGGAGGAAGGTGATCACGACCGTCAGGATCATCAAGGTGGAGCTGATGCCAAAGAGGCTGACGAAGGTAAAAAACTGCCTCCGCTGCAGCACTTTTAGGGATAGTTTGAGGTAATTCCAGATCATCATACAAACGTTTTAGGGTGGATTAATTGACCTGGCTGCCATCGAAGAGGCGGACCAAACGATCGGTTTTACGAGCCATACCTTCATCGTGGGTGACCATGACGATGGTCGTCCCCCGCTCTCGGTTGAGGCCGATGAGCAGGTCCATGATTTCGGTACCCATCAAGCTGTCGAGATTACCCGTGGGCTCGTCGGCCAGGATGATGCTCGGCTTGCCAATCAGCGCCCGGGCAATGGCTACCCGCTGTTTCTGCCCTCCCGACAATTGACCCGGAAAGTGGTACTTGCGGTTGCTGAGCCCCACCTGCTCCAGGACTGCTTCGGCCCGTTGCCGCGCCTGCCCCCCACCGCCCCGGCGGTAGAGTAGGGGCAAGGTGACGTTGTCGATCACACTGAGGTCATTGATGAGGTGGAAGCTCTGGAAAATAAAGCCCAAGTGGGCATAGCGGAAGCGGGCCAGGGCCTTGCCCCGTTGCTGGTGCGCCGCTTGTCCGTTGACGAAAACCTCCCCTTCACTGGCCCGATCGAGCAGGCCCATGATGTTGAGTAGGGTACTTTTACCACAGCCCGAGGGTCCCATAATACTCAGGAATTCCCCCGCCTCCACATCGAGATTGATCCGATTGAGGGCCAGCGTTTCGATGGTCTTGGTGCGGTATACTTTGGTGACGTTTTTTAACTGAATCATGCGGTTTTATTTTATCGTTCAGAAGATACATTTTTATTGCAATACCCCATTTAAACTCAAGTAGCGCTGCCAGCAGTCGCGGAGTAGGGTGAGGTACTGGACCTGCGCCTGTTCCTTTTCCGTGGTCGCTGCGGTGAGCTCGATGAGGCTGATTTTGTCGTGTAGAAATTGCTCCTTGACGATGCGGAAGCGTTCCGAGGTCAGTTGCTCGGTCCGTTGGGCCGTAGCCAAAGCCGCGCGGAGCTGGTGGTACTGGGCGAGTGCTTGTGTCGTAGCCAGTTGTAATTCCTGCTGGCGGAAGGTCAGCCGCTGTTCGATTTGGGCACCCCGATCCTCCAATTGTCGGCGCTCCTGGCGGTAATCGCCCCAGTCGACGAGGGGCAGGGCAAAGCTGAGGCTAACTTGTTGCTGAAGCTTGGGTGCGTTGAGGGCTTCCCCGAGCTGTTCCCCACTTTTGGACCAACCCATGGAGGCCAGCAAACCGGCTTGCCAGCCCCGCTCGCTACGCAGGTCGCGACGGCGCTGTCGGTTTTGCAGCAGCTGTATTTCCAATTCGGCCAGTTGTGGATCCCGTTGGAGGGCGGCTCGTACCAAGGGCTCGACCTCTGGTGCCAAAACGGGGGGGAGCTCGGGGCGGTGCAAGGACCGCTGACCATCGGTGGGTTTTTGTAAAAACAACTCCAGGTTTTCCCGGGCCTGCCGGAAGGCCAATTCCCGAGTTTGGATGTTTTGCTCGGCCTGGAGGCTCTGAATGTCGAGTTGCAGCAGGTCGCTCTTGGTGAGTTGTCCCAGCTCGTAGCGTTTTTGGGCAATGCGCAAGAGTTGTTGAGCCACCTCTTGTTGGTCCCGAGCGATGTTTAGCCGTTGTTCCTGGATCAGTACATTGAAATAATGACCGCTGGCCAATTGGTCCGCGTCGTTGCGTTGGCTGCGGTACTGTTGTTCAGCCAGCGCGCGTTGGCGGGGAGCAATTTGCCGGTCCCACTTTTGGGGATTGCTGCGAAAAAAGGGTTGGAAGTAGGTGAGGCTAAAGGGCTGGACGAAATATTGCTGGCTCCGCTCGGCAAAGTCGTCGAAGCGCTGGAAGGCAAAGTCCGCCTGGAGGATGCCACCGGTCAGGGGAATGTTTTGCTCCACTTGAAGGCCGAAAAAGGAATTGTTGTTGCGCACGGGATTGAATTGGATGCTGCCATCCGGCTGGGTGACTTCGCGGAAGGCACTGGAGAAATTGGGCAGGCTGCCGTTGAGACGGACCCGGGGCCGATTGCTACGGCGAAACTGCTGCCAGTCGCGTTCGGCGATTCGGCGGTTTTGATCCGCCAGGCGGACGGTCAGGGTACGTTGCTGGGCCAGTTGCAGCACTCCCGATAAGGTCCACTGGTCTTGGGCCCGGGCGAGCAGGGGAATGCTGCTGCAAAGGAGGAGGAGGGCGATCCGGCTAAAAAGAGCTTTCATTGGAATGGAATTCAAAGGGTTAAGTTGCTTGGTGTGTGGG
>CALCCH010000332.1 GCA_937899855.1 uncultured Saprospirales bacterium
TGAATGTAATTGCCCGTCTCGGTGGAACCGCAGTCAAAACACAGTAAAGTCAGTGGCGCCGGAATCGTCTCCTCGACAAAGAGGTCGTAAGTCCCCGTCGTCGTCGCAAAACCATCGAGGTAAATATAGTAAGTACTGCCCGCCACGGTCGACCAGTCGACCTTCGAGCGCGAGTGGCCGTTGGATTGGGTACAGCCGCCGCCAAATCCAATGTCGTCATTGGAAGTTACGCAGGTCAAGGCCGCACAACTGCCGGGCGTCGTACCGCTAACGTATACCGACAGGCGGGTGTCAAAACTGGTTCCAGCTCCGCAGGTCGTTGCCGAAAAGGTGCCTCCCGTACCGGGAACTTCAAACCAAACCCCTCCCGAGGTAGCGGGCACGGCGTGGCACTCGGTGGGCGTTCCACCGGCATTGCTATCGGTGGCGTCTACCGTGGTACCGGATAAGGTTTCGGGATAAGCACTAACTAAGGTAGCGGTGGTACAGTCGTCATTCGTGGGCTGGGCCCAGCCGGTGGCTCCGATCATCAACAGGGTACAAATCGTCAAACTGAGCTTTGATAAACACTTGGAAATCCTCATGGAATCGTTTTTAGGTGAATTCATTGGGGAGAGCGTGTTCGTAGTGGGGTGCTTTGCGGGGGGAGGGTACTTTGTGGGGGGAATCAGTGATGGGTAACTACCATTATTATTCCAATTTTTCACAGCCCATTTCAAAATAAATGTCCGATTAATGCTTTTTCAAGGTCAAAGTCCTGCCTTTCAGCCGCTTAGATCTGCGTACGGGGCCTCATGTGGGAAAAAGAAGGCGATACAAAAACCTTGGATTGGAGAGGTGGAGGCACAAAAAATGCCGGATGACCAATGGCCACCCGGCATTTTACCGTTTTGGATCGCAATCACTCGACCTACGCGAGCACCTGCTCGACCAAGTCCGCCGCTTCCTGCAGCAGTATGGCACTGCGCACCTCCAGTCCCGATTCGTCGATGATCTGTTTGGCGATGTCGGCATTGGTACCCTGCAAACGCACGATGATGGGCACTTGAATATTACCCATGTTCTTGTAAGCATCCACTACCCCCTGCGCCACGCGGTCGCAGCGGACGATACCACCGAAGATGTTGATCAGGATGGCCTTGACGTTGGGATCACGTAGGATGATTCGGAAGGCCTTCTCCACCCGTTCGGCATCGGCCGTGCCCCCCACATCGAGGAAGTTGGCGGGGTCGCCACCGGAGAGCTTGATGATGTCCATTGTGGCCATGGCCAAGCCGGCACCGTTGACCATACAGCCGACGTTGCCATCGAGCTTGACGTAATTGAGGCCGTAATTTTTGGCTTCCACCTCGGTGGGATCTTCCTCATCGGTATCGCGCTGCTCGGCCAGATCTTTGTGGCGGAAGAGGGCGTTGTCGTCGAGGGAGACCTTGCAGTCAACGGCCACGATGCGGTCGTCCGCGGTGTGCAAGCAGGGATTGATCTCAAAGAGGGAGGCATCCGAGCTGACGAAGGCGCGGTAGAGTTGGCTGGTAAACTTGGCCATGGCCTTGAAGGCCGCACCGCTCAGCCCGAGGTTGAAGGCGACCTTACGCGCCTGAAAGCCCTGTAGGCCCAGCGTGGGATCGATGTATTCTTTGTGTACCAATTCGGGGGTTTCTTCGGCCACCTTTTCGATGTCCATCCCTCCCTGGGTACTATAAATGATGACGTTTTGCTTGCGTTCGCGATCCATCAGGATGGAGACGTAGTATTCCTTGCAGGCGTTGAAATCGGGGGCGTAGGAATCCTCGGCGATCAGGACCTTGCGGACCAGCTTACCGGGACCGTTCAAGCCACCGGGCGTTTGGGGGGTTTTGAGCATCATACCCAGGATGTTACCGGCGTGCTCCTTGAGTTCATCCAGGTTCTTGGCCAACTTGACCCCACCTCCTTTACCACGACCACCCGCGTGAATCTGCGCCTTGACCACAGCGATATCGGAGCCCATTTCGCTCTGGATCTTTTCAAATGCCGCGACGGCCTCTTCAACGGTGGTGGCCACGATGCCACGCTGGACCGTTACGCCGTACTGTTGCAGCAATGCTTTGCCTTGAAACTCGTGTAAATTCATCTTGATATTTTGGATTGCGATGGAAAAATCTAAATTCGCCCAAAAGTACATCAAAAATGGCGGCAATAAAAAAAATCCCCCGCCGACTTCGAGCCCTACCCACCGCCTTTTGCCGGGAAGCCCTATCTTTAGCCCAATCAAAGTACCCACCATGATCCTCTACTTCGGCCTCGAACTCGACGACCTGGTCTTTCCCCAGCACCCCAACACGCGCGGTGGCCACCACCACCTGGGGCCACAGCAATTGCTGTACTTCCTCGAAGCCCACCTGGGCCTAATCGGTCATCCCGCCAACAACGATCACCTCCGCATCGAGCAGTACCGCCAAGCCCTCCAGTGGTTCCTCCAAGGCGAACCCACCGCCTTCTTCGCCCGTTCCTTCGCCGCCGACCAACTGGCCACCGCCACTACCCTCCTCGCCATGCGCGACGAGCTGCTGCTGGCCGCCTGGGATTTTCAAGTACAAGCCGACCTCCCGGAACGCCTGCGGGTACTGGCCACCATCGAAGGCTGCTTCCATCCCCCCGCAGATCCAACGGAAAACGCCTTCTACCTACCCCTCTCCGCCGGCTACGCCGATCGCTTCTGCACCGTACTGGAGCAGCTGCGCGCCGGTGCCACCATCGCTCTGGATCAAATCTACCTCAACGAACCCTTTGACCTGCTGCCCAGCCCCCACCGGGCCCTCTTCCGCCACTTCGAAGCCCAAGGTATCCCCGTCGACCCACTCCCCGAACCAGCGGTACCCTCCCTGGAAAACGACCTCCAGGCCTTTCAATCGGTCCTGCTGCGTCGCCCATCGACCACCCCATCGCCGTCCCTGCGGGGCGACGGTAGCCTGCTGCTACTGGTGGCCAAGCGAGAAACCGAAGCCGCCACTTTTTTGGCGCGCTTTCTCCGTCACAATCCCCGGTTCCGGCCGGTCTGCCTAATCCCCGAAAAAAATCGCGCCCTCGACGATGCCCTCATCCAGGACGGACTCCCCAGCCTGGGCATCCTGTCGGCTTCGCTGGCCCGCCCCAGCTTGCAGATCCTCAAACTGATTTCTACCTTTTTGTGGAAGCCGATCGACCCCTACAAAATGCTGGAGTTCGTCACCCTCGCCGTCAAGCCCCTCGACGACGAGCGGGGCCGCCGCATCGCCAGCCAGATCGCCGCGACGCCGGGTATCCAGGGGGAAGGCTGGCGGAACATGCTGCGGATCTATTTTGAAGAGCTTGAGGAAAAAGCCGTACAGGACCGGAGCATCAACCCCGCCGCCATCCGAGCGCAATACGAATTTTGGTTCGAACGCCCGCGTTTTCCCGCCTCCGGGACCGTGCCACGGACGGAGGTCATCCAACTGTTTGCCGAACTACAGCGCTGGGCCTACGCCGTGTACGAAGACAGCAACGGTCGGGAAAAGTCGCTACTGGTCCTCAGCGAGCAGGCCCGCCGCATCACCGATCTGCTCGAAGCCCTCCCCGAAAAGGACAGCCAATTGAGTCACCTCGAATTGGAGCGCATCGTCCGTACCATTTACGAACCCTCCCCGGTCCTCTTCAAAGAACGGCAAGTTGGTCACCTACCCCACCTCCACCACAACAGCGCCATCATCGCCGACACCGACGATTTGCTCTGGTGGAATTTTTGCCGCAACGAACCCGATTATTTTTTCTCCCGCTGGTACCAAAGCGAATACCACTACCTGACAAAGCGGGGCTTGTCGCTCCGACGCCCCGACGACGACAATGCACTGCTGCTTTGGCAACGACCCCGACCGGTCCTCCGTTGTCGTCGCCGACTCCTGCTCGTCCTGCCCGAAAGGGTCAACGGCAGCGAGGTCTACCCCCATCCCCTCCACGATGAGTTGGAGGCCTGTTTTGGGGACCTCACCCCCATCACCTACCGCATCGATGAGGAGGCGAGCCGGACTGCCTTTGCCGCCCACTTCCGGCTGCCGGAGCGGATCGCCTTGGAAGCCCGTCAGCTGGGGCGTCCCCGGGCCTTCCTCCACTGTGGGGAGCCGGAGCAATTGGTCGAAAACGAACGAGAGACTTACACCAGCCTCGATGCCCTGTTTTACTATCCCTACCAGTGGGTTTTCCGCCGCAAGGCACGCTGGCGACGGTCGACGATTTTGAGTATCGTAAGCGATGTGGCGCTCAAGGGCAACCTGGCCCACCGGTTGTTTGAGTGGCTGCTGAAGGAGGAAGATTTGGGAACTTGGGACCGCTTGCGTACCGAGGCTTGGATCCAGCAGCGGGCGTTGAGTTTGTTGGGTCGGGAAGGAGCGGTCTTGTTGATGTACGGACGCGAGCCGGATCGGGTCTCCTTTATCCGCCGGATGCAGCAATCGGCTTGGACCCTGCTGTCGATGTTGCAGAACAATGCTTGGGAGGTTTTGGGTACCGAGGTGGATTTGAGTGGCGAATTTATGG
>CALCCH010000333.1 GCA_937899855.1 uncultured Saprospirales bacterium
ATTTTGGTAGTTGCTTTCAATTTGGTCGGTACCGGCGGGGGGCAGTTCGATCAGGGCGTCGCGGATATTGCGGATGTACTGAAAGGCGTGGCGTACGTTCATCCAGGCGTGGGGATCGGTGGCGTCCGCGTAGTCCTGGCTGGCGATGGGGACGATACCGTCGGTGACGGTGATGAGGGGGGCGCGGGTACCCGAGGTTTCGATCAATTCGTTGAGCCAGCCTTCGCAGGTAAGGCCATTGCGGAGGAGGAGTTGGGCGCGGTTGACCAGGCTAGCGTCGCGGGGGGTGGGGTCGTAGAGGTGGGGATCGCCCCCGATGGGAACGATACAGCGTACGTCGACCAGTTCGCCCGCCAGTTGTTCGGTCATATCGGCAATCATGGAAGCCGTGGCTACTACCCGTGGCCGCTCCTGAGCGCTTGAGCTTTGGGAGGGCGCCATCACGGCCATCCAGCTGAGGAAAACAAAGAGTAGGGATCTCATGCTGACGTAGTTTGTATCATTGCAATTGGGGCGGTACTGGGGCCCGGCCCGCCTCCGCAAACACTGCGTATTGGGAGGGGACGATCGGGACGGATCCGGTCTGACTTTGGCGTATTCGTAGCGTGCTGAACTGCCTCCAAGGGTACCATTGTTCCAATTTTAAGCCAAAGATAACTATTTTATTAGGGATGTCTAATATTTTTACCATGAAGCACTGAAACTCCCGGCGGAAGGCCCCTTCGGAATTGCGTCGATTTGCGTTACATCGCAAAAAATTACCATGGAGAAAGCTTGTCCCCTACAAGTCAGTCAATTGATTCTCGAACGCCGCTCGGTTTTTCCCCCGATGTACCGCGAACAAGCCATCCCCCGCGCCATCCTGGAAGAGGCCCTGGAGAATGCCAATTGGGCCCCCACCCACCGCTTTACCGAGCCCTGGCGTTTTAAAGTCTTTACCGGTGCGGCCCTCCAATCGCTCAGCGATTACATGGGCGACTACTACGAACAGCACACTCCCCCGGAGAAGTTTTCGGCCGTGAAGCTCAAAAAAATCCGCAAAAACCCCCTGCGGGCGGGGGCGGTTATCGCCATCTGTATGCAACGTGATCCCGAAGCGCGGGTGCCCGAGTGGGAAGAGATTGCGGCGGTAGCCTGTGCCGTCCAAAACATCTCGCTCAGTCTCCACGCCCACGACATCGGCTGTTACTGGAGCAGTCACGGGATCATCATCAAGGCCAATGCATTCCTGGGGCTAGCGGAAGGGGAGCGTTGTTTGGGGCTCTTGTACATGGGTTATTACGACGACCCCGGTCTGGAGGGCAAGCGATCGCCCATCGGTCCCAAAGTGGAGTGGCGGTCCTAAATCGCTCATTATTAGCTATTTTTAGTTGGACAGTATATAAAATTGCCTTAATTTCGCCCCCCGTGATGGAAAAGTGCCATCCGTAAATTAAGGTATTTGACGCTAATCATTTCAACAAATATTAAACAAACAAAACGATTATGAATTTAGGACAAACCATTACCTACACAGTTCCGGTGTTCGGGGTTCTGGCCCTGCTCTACACCTTCTGGCGTTCGGCCTGGGTCAGTCGCCAAGAAGTGGGCACCGCAAAGATGGGTAATATCGCCGACAACATTGCCGACGGCGCAATGGCCTTCCTGAAGGCGGAATACCGCGTCCTTTCCATTTTTGTAGTTGCTGTTGCCATCCTACTCGGCATCAGCGGTAATACGGAGAATTCCTCCCCCCTCATTGCCCTTTCCTTCGTACTCGGTGCCATCTGCTCGGCTCTGGCCGGCTTCATCGGTATGCGGGTCGCTACCAAAGCCAACGTGCGGACGACCAACGCCGCTCGTCAGAGCCTTGGCCGCGCATTGGAAGTCGCCTTTTCCGGTGGCGCCGTGATGGGACTCGGAGTAGTGGGCCTGGGTGTACTCGGTCTGGGTACGCTGTTTCTCGTCTACTCCAATATGGGCTGGACCGTCGATAAGGTCATCACTGTCCTAACCGGTTTTTCCTTCGGTGCCTCTTCCATCGCTCTCTTCGCGCGGGTCGGTGGTGGCATCTACACCAAGGCGGCCGACGTCGGTGCGGACTTGGTGGGTAAAGTAGAAGCGGGAATTCCCGAAGATCACCCCCTCAACCCCGCTACCATCGCGGATAACGTTGGGGACAACGTCGGAGACGTCGCCGGAATGGGGGCGGATCTTTTTGAATCTTACGTCGGTTCGATCATCGGTACGATGGTACTGGGGGCGGCATTTATCGGCGTCGTGGGTTATGAAGATACCAACGCTTACGGTGGTCTGAATGCCGTACTCTTGCCCTTGGTACTCGCGGGTATTGGCATCATCACTTCGATCATCGGTACCTTCTTCGTCCGAGTGGCGGAAGGAGGAGATCCTCAAAAAGCGTTGAACCGTGGTGAATTTATCTCGGCGGGTTTGATGCTGGCGGCGACCTTCGCAGTCGTCACGCAGATGCTGCCCGAGACCTGGGTCGACAGAGGTGGCTTCGAATACTCCGCCATGGGCGTTTTTTACGCCGTAATCTTTGGACTAGCCTCCGGCTTGCTCATCGGGATGATTACCGAATTTTACACGGGTACGGGTACCCGTCCGGTCAAAAGCATCGTCAAGCAATCGTTGACGGGTTCGGCTACCAACATCATTGCCGGCTTGGGAGTCGGGATGCAGTCGACGGCCATTCCGATCGTCATCCTGGCGGTGGCCATCATTGGTGCTCACCACTTTGCGGGACTCTACGGCATCGCCATCGCGGCGGTGGGGATGCTCTCCAATACGGGAATTCAGCTGGCGGTAGATGCTTACGGTCCGGTATCGGATAATGCCGGGGGTATTGCTGAAATGGCCGAGCTGCCCAAGGAGGTCCGCCAGCGTACCGACAAGTTGGATGCGGTGGGCAACACCACGGCGGCCATCGGTAAGGGTTTTGCCATTGGTTCGGCGGCCCTGACGGCCCTGGCCCTGTTTGCGGCCTTTATGACCACGGCTGGCATTACGGCCATCAACATCGCCAACCCCATCGTGATGGCGGGCTTGCTGCTCGGTGGTATGCTGCCCTTCCTCTTCTCGGCCCTGTCGATGAATGCGGTGGGTCGGGCGGCCATGGACATGATCACTGAGGTGCGCCGGCAGTTCAAAAACATTCCCGAATTGAAAGCGGCCCTGGCCGTGATGAATAAGAACGAAGGCAAAGAGTTTGCCGATTGGTCCGCCGCTGACCAGAAGACCTTTGAGGCAGCGGATGGCAAGGCCGAATACGGCAAGTGCGTCGAGATTTCTACGCAAGCTTCGATCCGCGAAATGATCGTCCCCGGTTTGATCGCCGTTATTTCTCCGGTGGCCATCGGTTTTCTCGGTGGTCGCCATATCATTAAAAAAAAAAAGGGGGGGGGGGGGGTTTCGGGAGTATTGAGGGGCGTCGTGGAGTCAGAGGGAGGTGGGGCTTGGGGCG
>CALCCH010000334.1 GCA_937899855.1 uncultured Saprospirales bacterium
GTCTTTAAATCCAAGACCGGATTGAGCCCCGTACAGTACCGCAATCAAAATTGAGTCGCTTTTAGCAACGAAGTAGGGGCGGAAAAGCCGTCGCCATTAAACTATTCCACCGCTGATTTGTCCTAAATGACAACCAAGGCCAAAACCGAAACCGCTGGAGGAGCTGCTTAGTACGACCTTGGCACGACAAATCGGAAAAAATGAAAGGGGAAAAGTACATCGCGGTGGCTTTTGAAAAATTGCTGTCAAACAAAACCAAACACGCTACCGAGCGGATCATCCTGTCGATAGCCATTATCAGCTATATCGTACACCTGATCCTGATTTTTCTCAACTGGCAAGAGGTCATTTACCTGGAGGAAAAGTTTTTTAAAAATCCCATCGCCGCCATCTACACCCCTTTCTCCTTCGTTCTGCTCTACGAGGTCTATCTCCTAATTTACTTCTTGCCCAAGTCCATCACCATCTACATCGGTAAGCAATACGAAATCATTACCCTGATCGTCATCCGGCGGATCTTCAAGGACATCGCCTACGTGGAGTTGACCTCCGAGTGGTTTAAGGACCAAAACGACCTACAGTTTACCTACGACGCCATCACCTCGCTGATACTTTTCCTCCTGATCATCTTTTTCTACAATAACATCAAAAAGCGAGCTTATAAATCGATTCAGGGTACCGATAAAAAAGGCTCCAACAAGAAGCGCTTCGTTTCCCTCAAACGGGCGCTGGCTACCATTCTGGTTCCGATCCTGATGATTTTGGCGACCTACACCATCATCCAATGGGGTACGGTGACCATTCAGGATTACCACAAGGGAATTCTCCAGTTCAAAAAAATAAACAATGTCTTCTTCGATGAATTTTTCAATATGCTCATCATCGTCGACGTACTGCTCCTGCTTTTTTCCTTCTTCTACTCCGATAAATTTTACAAAATCATCCGCAATTCGGGCTTCGTCATTTCTACCATCTTGATCAAAATTTCCTTCCTCGCCGATGGGCTACTCAACAATGCGCTCATCATCAGTGCGGTACTTTTTGGCCTTTTGATCTTGATCGTTCACAACCTCTACGAGAAAAATGGGGTCACGAATAGTGAGTAGTGCGAGCGGAAGAGGGTAAAACAAAAAAGACGGATGCCGATCCAAAGACCGCATCCGTCCAAACTTTCCATCAATTTATAAGTTCTTTAGAATCCCATCCCCAAGTTGAGGCCAAAGGTGGCTTGCCACTGCTCGTTGAGGTAGTCCCAACGCGCCGTAGGGGCGATCAGTACTTGGCCTACATTGATGAAGTAGGATAAGCCCGCGCGTGCACCCCAGTCGCTGGACCATTCATTGACCAGTCCCACTTCGGGTTCTTCCTGAGTCCCTCCAACGACCTGACGAACCGCATTGCGGTTGGTGGCGAACAGGGGACCAGCACTGAGTTGGAGTCCTCCGATGGGGCGAAAGTTGATGGGTACCCCAAAGCGCAGGGCCAGTTCGTCGTCTTCCTGGCTCTGGCGGATTTCGGCCAGCGCCCCGACACCGATGTTGTTGGTGATTTGCCGGCCGTATTCCAGGCCCGTGGCGAGAATGAGTTCGTCGCTATCTGGGGCAATCGTGGCGGCACCGAGTACCAGAAGGTTGTTGCTAAATTCAAAGCCTCCGCTGGAGCGGTGGCAGCTACTGTAGTAAGAAGAGCAGTGAGAGCGGTAGGTGTTGGCGTCAGTTTGGTGATCGTTTTGTTCCGTACGAGCCGCATTGTTCGTGTCCGTGTGGTCCTGGCTGCGGGTACACTGGGCGGTGGCGGAGTTCAGCCCCATTAAGAGCAAGAGGGTGAAACCAGCGGTAAGTAATAATCGAAGGTTCATATCGGAAACATTTTTAAGTGAAGAAATTTACGAGCTAACAGTAAATTTTTGGAGTGGTTTAATCTCCGCTTCCATTCACTTCCTACTACTATGTTACCCAAAACTTTGCAAAGCAGGAAAAATACCCGCCAAAAAGTGTCTCCTGGCTCCCGAATAACTGGTTCTGTCCACCAAATTGCTTCCTTCGGACTGACCTTATTGCAAGCGGCCCTGGGCCCAAATCAGCTTCTGGCGAAGCTTTTGGTACTCGCTTTGTCCCTTCAACCATTTGAGCTGGCTTTCGATCAGTTTTTGCTCGCGGGAGTTGAGCAAAAAAACGGAGCTCTCCCCTACCCTGAATTTCTCGTTTTCCGCCGCCAGCAAGGTTTCGTAATTGCGGACCATCTGTTCCTGAGTACCCAATTGGACGACTGCGGTTCGTATTTGTTGGAAAATGGCTTCGTTTTTATTTTGCAGCTCCAACTGCTTTTGCCGCCACTTGAGGTCGTTTTCGATTTGTTCCAGCCGTACCTCTTCCAGACCACTCCGGGCCTTGCGGAGAAAAAGGGGATAATTCAATTGTACCCCCCACTTGTAATTTTCGGTGAAGAGGTTGTTGAGTCGCGACTGCTCCTCGCTAGCCGGCGCCAGGTTGAAGCCCTCCCTCAACCAGTTGTAGGATACGCGAATGTCGGGCTTGAGCGCCTCCTTCTTCCAGCGTTCCTTGATTTCCAACTGTTCCCCCTTGATCCCAATTTGACGCAGCTCGGGATGCTCCTGAATGATGCCGCGAATCGCGATTTCGTCCCACTCCGGGGTAATCCATTGCTCCTCAAACAGCGCTTGGGGAACCGTCACCACCTGGAGTAACAGCGGAATCATGTCGTCGTAGAAC
>CALCCH010000335.1 GCA_937899855.1 uncultured Saprospirales bacterium
AGACTATCCAGCCGGCTGCTGTCCACCCGCTCCTCAAAACGGATCGTGTCCGCCACACTCGACAAGTCCAATTCGATCGCATTCACCACCGTCTCCTTCGGCAGTTCTGCCCCCACCGATTCCTCCACCGTCACCGCCGCCTCGCTGCCTTCCTCGGCAGCCGGACGGTAGAAGTACATCGCCGCATTGAACAGGAGCAGTCCACCCAAGGCCAGCAGCGGCCAGGTCAAATTCCAAGACCGGCTTTCCCCCTTATCCTCCACCCAGACGGGGGACGACCCCCCCTCCACCATCGCCACCGACAGCAAATAAGCCGAGTAATTATCCTTGGCGGACCGCTTGCATAGCCGCGCAATCTTCCGCATTTTTTCCCGATTACCAAGCGTTGCATCGCTCAGGATTTCCAGCAGGGACGCATCGTTCAACGTTTCCCAAACCCCGTCGGTACAAAGCAAAAAGTAATCGCCCGCGCGTACGTCCTCCCGCAGGGTCAGGTCCGCCCGTGCCGCCTGGTGCGAGCCGACGATCGCCCGAGTTACAATATTCCGCTTCGGATGGGTCCGGGCCTCCGCCTCGGTGATGATCCGTTTGCGGACCAGCTCGTTGACAAAAGAATGGTCGGCCGTACGAAACAAAACCGCTCCGTCGCGCAGGTGGTAGACCCGACTGTCCCCAATGTGGGCAATGGTCGCCCCGCGCTCGTGAAAGGCCAGCAGCGTCAGCGTCGTTCCCATTCCCTTGGCGCCCGGATGACTGGCGAGGTAATCGTCAAACTGTGCCTCCACGCGTTGGAGCCCCGCCTGGACCTCGTCCGCTCCGACGTACTCAAACCCCGTCAGGTACTGCCCGAGAGTCTCACAAGCGATTCGGCTGGCTTCTTCTCCCCGGGCGGCACCCCCTACCCCATCGCAAACCAGGAAAAGCTGGCCCGGCTCGTCCGACTCCCGTCCCGTCAGCGCCGGGTAAACGAAGTCCTCGTTGTTTTTTCGCTGGCCCACTTCGTGAAAGCCCTGCGCGGGGTGAAGGTATATTTTCATACTGTACTAAAATTCGGTTGATGCATTTCGACGCCAGCTCATTGGCATTTCAAAACTAAGATCACGTTGCCCAGCCGGATGGATGTATCGTGATAAATGGGAATGCGCTCGTAATTTTGCAAGCGCAAACTCCGGCCGCTGATAAACACACCGTTGGTACTCCTCTGCTCCTCCTCGTGACCAATGTCGTAGATGAGGAATTCCCAACCTTGTCCCCCCTGAGTCATGTTGACCTCGATGATACAGTGACGACGGCTCACCGTATTGTCTTTAATCTCCAAGTCTGCGTTCCGCCGACCAATCAGGTTCTTACCCCGGCGGAGGCTCAGACGGGTCCCGTCGATGGTTTGTAAATACCCGATGCTGCCTACTTCGCGCGAGTCGCCACGCTGTGGGGGGCTAGTGGGTTCTTCAATCGGTGCTTCCTCCTCCGTCGGGGGCAGCGGGGGCAAGCCGTACTCCTCGTGGCTGTCCAGCGGGGGGGCCTCCGGTTGGCCATACCAATCATCGCCGTAGCCCTCGGATTGCCCGCGATTGATCACCGAGGGATAAAGCCACGTATTGCAGCGGGGGCAAGTCACTTTGACGGCTCCGGGTGGAATCTCGATGCGCGTACCACAGTTGGGATTATCGCAGTGGATCACTTGAATCATTCGGCGTATATTTTAGCGGGTGGCCTCAACCACTCGATATATTGAGTTCTCCCGTTCGGGGCTTGGGCCCCTGGGAACTGATCAAACTTTGTAGGGTCAGCAGGGTGGCTTCGCAAAATTTTTGAATCCGCGCGATCAAAACGGCCAGCTCTTCCTGGGGCAGCACGGTCGGCTTGAGTAGGCTGCGGATACACTGCCGGAGGTTGTTGATTTCTCCGTTCTTGAGTTGGTTGCGTACAAAGTCGCGGTCCCCCGTTTCGAGTAATCCTTCGATCAAACCCGCCAGGTCCCCGAAGTAAACGGCCAGCATGGTGGGCGCTTGCTGGGGGAGCTGCCACTTGTAAAAAGCTTGCGACCCCCGAATGTGCTGGACGATGGGGATGCAAAATTCGGCCCGGGGCAGGTGCTTTTTACGGTGTTCATTGATGATTTGCAGGGCAATGCGCACCATATTTTCCAGTTGGTTTTGCAGATAGCGGTACCAGCGGACCAGCAGGGGAAAACCGTTGATCGTCAGACAGGGGGGAATGTAGCCTTCGAGGCGTTTGCCGTTTTGCCATTCCGCGATCTTCATCCGGTTGGCGGCCAGGGTCCGGACGGACGCCAGTTTGTGCTGCGGTCTGCACTCCTGTTGGTCATCGTGTACGG
>CALCCH010000336.1 GCA_937899855.1 uncultured Saprospirales bacterium
GTGTTGTCGAGGCGGGAGATCGAAATGATGAGTTGCCGACTTTTGGACTTGAAGCGATCGATGCGCTTGCGGATCGAATCCCCCCCCACCAACCGTTCGGGATAGGCGTACTTATCGTAATCGATGCCCATCGGGAAAACGTCGACGTTGACCAGTCGGTGCCCCACGGTGAGCTTGCCAAAGTGGTGTTCAAAACCCGTGATCCGGTAGGCCGCACTCAGGAAGTGGCGCATGTAGTCGTAGGTGTGAAAGCCGATCTGGTCAGCTCCCAGGACGCCGGTGAGCTATTCTGCCCGCCAGGGGAGGAATCGAAAAAATTCGTAAGAGAGAAAGGGAATGTGGAGGAAAAAACCGATCGAAATATCGGGAAATACCTGCCGGATCAGGTGGGGCAGAAGCATCAACTGGTAATCGTGGACCCATACCCGATCGTCCGGGCGCAATTCCTGGATCACGATGTCGGCAAACTTTTGGTTGACCTTTTGGTAGGCCTTCCAGTATTCCGAGTCGTAAATCGTGTACTGCGTAAAATAGTGGAAGTGGGGCCAGATCGACTTGTTGCTAAACCCTTCGTAGTAACGTTCGATCTCTTTACTGCTCAAAAACACCGGAATCAGGTCCTTTTTGGCCAATTCCTGGGTGACCTCGTCCATCTGTCGCTTTTTGATGGCCCGCCCCGGCCAACCAATCCATACCTTTTGCTGGCTCTGATCCAAAGAATTGAGCCCCGTGGCGAGACCTCCGGCGCTGGGGTGGTAAATCAGTTCCCCCTCCTTGTTGTCGATGGTGATGGGCAATCGGTTGGATATAATGACCAGTCGGGACATAGTACGGTGTTTCGAATGAGCAATTAGCATCAAAAATAAGAAAGGAATCCGGGCGGAGGGCTGTAGGGTCACTCCGCCGAGATTCCTTTGGTTTTATCTAGTCGTGAAAGGCATCAAAGCCCCGGAGCAAAGCCCTAGGCCGTGGTGCTTTTCTTTTTTCTCTTCGTTTTAAACATCTCAACCAGCTCTTTGGGTTTCATAAAACCCAAGTCAATGAAACTGGTATTGACAAATTTCTTGATGTCCTGGTAGTCCTTACCCCGCTTGTCGGTAAAACGCTTGAGCAAGCGCTTGATGTAGCGCAGGCAGATGGCCTTGAGGCTCTGGTTGAACTGTTGATTGCCAAACAGGTCGGTGTAGATGGGGAAGATCTTGGACAGTTCGAAGTACTCGGAATAGTCCTCCACGCTGATGTTGCCCAGGAAATTGCCGATGTAGCGCAGGATCGTCCGACGGGCGGCCTCGTTGATGTCCGACAGGCCGGGATAGTTGCCGTAAAAATTCCGCATGGCCTCCACACTGTCGGCGTGGGTGTAGCCCTGGGTATGGATAACGTTCATCAGGCGGTAGTAGGCGGTGAGGTTGTCGTCGATATCGAGATCGAGGACCTGAAAGACGCGATCGTCAGCCGTCCCGTCGATCGTCACGCCGTAGTCCTCTACGCCCAGCACGTATTGCCACCATACTTCTTCAAAATCGGCAAAGGAGCGCCGCATCTCGTTAAACTGTTGCTTGAGCGTTTTCTGGTCTTCGCCGGTGACTTCAAAAAAGTGGGTGTATAGTCCCAAGATGTGCAAATACTCGGGGGTATTTTTCAGGGCGTCGTTGGCCAGAAAGTTGCGAATCTCGGGGAGGATGTTGCTGTTGTCGTACTGGCGTTGGATGCGGTAGAGCAAAAAGTGCTTGAGCGAGGAAAACAAGAGCTTCAACTCAGTGGCATTGGTCGGAAAATCAGCACTCAGGAAGTTTTCCTTGCGGAATTGGTTCTTGTAGCGTACGTAACCCGTCGCCCGCTCGCGGGGATCGCGGTAGCGGGGTAGTTTTTGCGCCTGGAGGAAGTAGCGGATCTTTTTGTTTTCAAAGGTGTTGATCAGACTGGTGATCTTGATGTCGCTACTCAGGGCAAAACCCATTTGAATGGTTTGACCGATCCGTTTTTTGATCAAATCGAAATTCGAGGACTGGCAGATGGCCGACAGGATTTGCTGAAAGTGGATTTGCGGCCGGATGTACTTGTAGTGCTCATTGATCTCGCCCCGCAGTACGGCAAAACCCAGGATTTTGGGGAGAAACAAGCCTTCGAATTTTTCTTGTAATAGGTACTGCTCAAGGGCTACCAAATGGAGGGGATGGTGTTCGGCCACTCGGTAGTAGCCCGAGGCGATTTGGGGTTCCAGTTTTTCGCGGAGGGCCAGGTAGTGTTCTTCTTCCTCTTCCTCCAGGTATTGCTGGTATTCTTCGGCATTTTGTAAAGCCTCCGCTATTTCGTCGAGTTTATTTTTGTAGTCCTCGGCTAGTGGTTTCATATTACATTGATATTCAGTGGGTTTTGAAATGATATGGCGCTCCAATTGGCGCCTTTTTAAAGGTAAACCTAGTAAGGCAATTAAGCCCTACTAGGTTTAATTCGTCGATTTGCGGGGAATCCTCTTCCACGCTCGACGTATCAAAGATAATAAAAATTCTTTATTCCTCTTTCTTCTCCTCCTCAGCCGCAGGGGCTTCCGCCTCCGGTGCAGCTTCGGCTGCGGGGGCTTCCGCTTCGGTTACCGATTCTACCGTAGTCTGCTCGACACTCTCGGCAAAAGTACGCTGGTCTTCCGCGGCGGGGGCGTGCTCAACTTCCTCCTCAGCGGGCTTGGCCATGGGTTGGGCGGTACCCGAAACCGCAGCGTGGAACTGCCGTACTTCTTCAGCCGTAGCCTCCCGACGGGCGCTGACCTTGG
>CALCCH010000337.1 GCA_937899855.1 uncultured Saprospirales bacterium
GAAGTCATCTCAAAATGTTTTTGTTGTCGAGGGAGCGGTAGGCCAAGCTCCGCCCCTAGGGCAGTACCACAAACTTTTGGGTCGAACCCCCGCCATTGGGATGCGCTACGCGCAGCCAGTACAGCCCCGGAATGAGGTCACTCACGGCGACCTCCCGCCGCTCCTCTCCCGGTGCCAGCAACCAGCCTTCCTCCCGAACCAGACGCCCCCGATTGTCGATGATACTCACCCGGACCGCCCGCGCTTCCCGAACACTGGGAAAGTGTACGTGGAGCAACTCCCTTACCGGATTGGGCGCCAGCAGCCAACGATCCAACGCATCGTTTTTCGTCAGATTTGCCCTTGTCCGCCGCCGGTTCTGTCCCGTTCCACACCGCTCAATCTCCACATTGTCTAGGAAAATCCGATCGTTGTTTTGATTGCCGCGGTTGCGAAATTCCAGTACGACGCCAGTACTCAACGGTCCCGAATAGGTAGCCGTTCCCACCACGTTTTGCTGAGAACTGCCAAAATCCACCCCGGACTCCCAACTGCGAATGTTACTAAAATTGCTGCCCCCGTCGAGCGAGATGTTGAGTTCAAACTGCTCCCCACTTTCCATACTACTCGCCCCGTAATCAAAGTTGACCCGCAGTTCCTGATCGGTCGAAAAGTCAAACGCATTGCTAAACACACGCGAGGTACTGGTACCGTTTCTCAGCTGCACCACAAAACTTCCCGCCTGGGGGGGATTGATTCGGCTGCAATTGGAACCGCCATCGTTCCACTGTCCAAAGTCGACCTCAAACGGTTCGAGATCAAACAACTGGAAGCTACAAGCACCCGTGACCTCGTTGGTGATCACGACGGCAGCACTGGCGGTACAAGCGCGATCATCCGTGACCGTCACTTGATAGGTACCGGCGGCCAAGCCCCCGATGGTGGGCGTAGTGGCGGTGGTGGACCAGAGGTATTGATAGGGGCTGGTGCCCCCGGCAGCGGTGGCCGTCGCCGTCCCGTTGGCTTGGCCGTTGGTCTCGTTGGTGCTGGTGGTACTGACGGAAAGCAAGCTTGGCTGGGTCAGCACCCGACTGGCCGTTGCCGTATTGCCGCTCTGGGTATCGGTAGCGGTAACGCCGTAGGTATTGGCCGCCAGGCCGCTAACCGTTGCCGTACTGGCTCCGTTGGACCACGCGTAGATGTAATTGCCACTTCCACCCGAGGCCGTAGCCTGGAGGCTGCCATCGCTGGCCCCGTTGCAAGAGATGGCGGCCAGTTCGCTGATGCCGACGTTGATGCCGGGACTGCCGCCACAAGCGATGGTTCCGGTGCTGACCGTCAGGGGATTTTTGGCAAAGTCGGCGTAGCCCTGAGCCTCCGTCGTGGTGGCATTGGGGGGGTGGTAGTAATGGTAGCGATACTGGACGAATTCCTCGTTGTTACCGGGGCAGGAGTTGTTGGCCGAATTGGCGTAAAGTCGGTCGGTACAGGCATCGGTCAACAGGCGAAACCCGAAGGTGCCGTAGGCGCGGTTGTCACCCGTACAGTCGTGTAGCGGAGTGTTGCCCCCGTCTTCGTTGGAGCTTTCGACCGTTCCTCGTCCGGTGTCGGTGGGTCTAGTTACCACGCCGCGGTCGGTGAGGGGAATATTGGTGAGGTAATCGTAAGTGGCGGCGATGGCACCGTGGATGCCCCGGACCAATTCCCAATCCCGGACCTCGCTGTCGGCCAGTACATCGGGGTTACCATCGACGGTAAAGCCGCTGGGGTGGCGGTCGTTGAAGTAGGTCATATTGCCCCGGGCGGTTTCGTTGAGATCGAAGGCATCGACAAAGCCCGCACAGGGGGCATTACTAAAATTGTGGACGCGAAAATCGAGGCGGTAATCGGCCCGCGATTGGGTAAATTTGATCGTCAGTTCGTTAAACGTCCCGCTGTTGGAGCCCATGACGCTGCGGATGGCCCGGACGGGACCGTCGGTAGAGGTAACGATGGCCCCCCGCGCACCGGAAAAGGTATTTTCCGTTCGCCCGCAAGGACCAAAAGGCGAATTGGGCGATCCGCCCCCCAAGGCTTCGATTTCGGTGCTCGGCGCCACAAAACCCTGGTGGGCATCCAGAATATCCTGCCCCGTGGCGTTGCCGCTCGTGATGCGCAGCACGTCCTCGACCCAGCGTTTGGAAAAGGCGACCTGGTAATCATCGGTCACCACGGTACTCGCCTCGCACTGGGGATTGATGGAATTCCCGTTACAATTACCGCCCTCCGCGCATTCGTCGTACTCGCTCAGGAGGTCGCCATTGGCCAGTACAAACTGATAATCGACGTAATCCGCTCCGGCGTCCTGAGGGAGGCTACCGTCTTGTTGGAAGAGGTAGAGGTAGCTGGAGCTGGCGGTTTGGAGGGGATCGCTGACGATTAGTTCCACCAGGGTACTGGTCAGTACGCCGGCGGGACAACTGCCCCCGGTAAAGGCCTCACCGGTATCGAAATACATAAAAACCAGCTCGTCATCCCCATCAAAATTGGGATCGCTATCGGGGCCGACGTTGGTTTGGGAGTCGGCGTAAAACCAAACGTCCCAGGCGCCACTGCTCCCGGAGGGCTGGAGGCAGACGTTGCCGGGATTGAGGCCGTAGGGTGTCCGGACGTGGCGGAGTACGCGTTCGTCCACCTGAATGGGAACCTGATCCCAGCCGCCATTGATCCAGCGGAAGCCGACCAGATCGGCCGGGCGCGTACTGGACAAGCTGGGGATTTGGCTACCCAGGACTACGACGGGGTCTTTATCGCGGCTTTGGGCGGAGGAAAGGGCCAGGTTGAAGAGTGAGGAAAAGAATAGCAACAATAAGGAAATTTTCGGCTTCATTTTTTTAGGCTTTGGTGAAAAGATGGATAGAATACATGACTATAAATTACCATAAACCTGGGGAGGCACCAAAAGAAATCGGGTCCGATTGATAAGCGTCGGTACTACTGGCACTAGCGCATCAGCTCCAGTTTGTCGAGCAGCCATTCCTTATCGGAGAGTTGGGGGGAAGCGCGCACCTTTTCCGCTAATTTGTCGATGCGGTCGGGGTGTCCCAGCGTTTTGGGCAGTTTGATCTGGCGCAGGAGGTCGATAAAATTTCGATTCATCTCCTTGCTGCGTCGGTTGAAGCTCCCCTCGGGAAGGCGGTAGATAAAAATCTTAAAAGCATCCATCCGCGGATCGAGCAAATCGGATTCGGTTTCGTAAAGGATTTTGATCTCCAGCCGTTTGGCCGATACCTTGTAGTAGGGATCGCGATAGCTATCGCTGAGTAGGTTGAGCGCGGCATCGTACTGCTGGGTATAAAAGTAGTACTGGCTGAGGTTGTAATTGTACACCGCTTCCGCCGTATCGCTACCGGTGGTGCGATCGCGGTGGTCTTCGAGGAATTGGCGGGTCCAGTCGTAGGCTTTTTCGCGGAGGGCGAGGGTGACGATATTGGAAAACAGGCTTTGCAGGAGCCGGCCCTTGTGGTAGAGCCAGCCGCGCAGCAGGTGCTTTTGGTACAGCTCGAAGGTGTAGGACCGGTAGCCCGCCACCCCGATTTGGTACTGTCGCAGGCAGAAACTGCGGGCGATGGTTTGGAGGGTCTTGAGGTGTTCTTCCGAGAGGGTATCGTTGTGCTCTTCGAGCAGGTCGCGGAACTGGATGTAGCGTTGGCGATGGTCGAGGCTCCAGAAGGACCGGAGCAATTGGTAGGCCTGGTGGTAGACTTGGATAACCGGGATGGCGGCGTATTTTTTGAGGTAGAGGGGTTCGAGCAGGTCCAGAGCCTCCAGGCTATCATCGAGGGGTTCGACCTTAAAGTCGAAGAGGTGGCGGGCCAGCAGTTGGCAGGCCAGTTCGAGTTTGGCCAGCAGGTAGTAGAGGTCAAATTGGTGGTGGGTGGCGGGGAGGTTGAGGTCCGAATCGCGAAGGCCCGAGAAGCTCTGGAATTCGGTGATTCGGCGTTCCAATTCCTGACGTTCCCAGAAGTGGTGGGGGTTGTCGGGCGTCATTTGGTCGAGCTGGTTGGCCAGCTTTTTTCGCCGCAGTTCAACCAGCCCGGGCAGCTGTAGGTCGGTGTAGGCCGACAGGAGGGCCAGCAAGTCCTGCCGCTCGGTCCGGTCTTTTTCCAGTTGCCGCTGCACCAAAAACGCTTCGACCGAGCGAAAGAGACGGCTCATCAACTTTTCCAATTTTCCTTTAAACCGTGGCTGCTCCGGAAAAAGACGGGCGTAGGTCACCTCCTTATCGAAGTACTGGGGGTCTTCCGTGGCTCGACCCGCCCAGAGGTATTCGAATAGGGCGAGCTGCTCATCGGCCCGGCGCAGACCCTGGAAATAGGGGGATTGTAGAAAACGCTGCAGGGCGGGATAGGCGTCCGGTGGCAAACGGAGGATGACTTTGAGCAACTTACTGGCACGCATGATGGATCCGTAATGAGGCAGGGAAAAAATCAGAGAAAATGTAATGAATTTTCACGGCTATTGCCGCTATTTTTCCTCTTTAAATAACAAAATACTCCTTTCATGTATCGCTTTGCTATCATTTTCGTGCTTTTCTGCTGTTCCGTGGCTCCCCCCGGATTGGCCCAACTCAGTACCAACCGGCTCACTCCCGGCAATGTCAATGCCGTTTTGGCCGAGATCGAACACAATTACGCCAATCGCATCGATATTCCCATGACCAAAGTCGCGCACTTCCTCCAGGGCATTGATGCCTTTCCCTACCAAAGCAGCCTCGCCGTCCCCCAGGCCGCCGTCGTTGAAGAAAGCGATCCCCTCCTGCGAATCGACTGGCCCCAACTGCCCGGTGCCCAAGCTTACCACATCCGCTACCTCCACCTGGGCAATGGCCAGACCGACAGCCAGTGGCTCCACACCAGTGAATACGCACTCTACAACTGGGACAACGGCCTCACCCTCTACCTCGTCAGCGCCCGCTTTGGCAACAAAACCAGCGCCGAATTCATCATCATCGACGAAAAAATCATCGCCTTCGACGTCTCCAACGTTCACGATTGCCACTGCAGCCAATTCGAAGTCCTCTATTTCGAACAATTTTACGGTACCAGTATCGGCGCCCGCGTCAGCAGTATCATCCAGAATGAGGAGTTCGAACACAATTCCCTGTACCGCGTCAAGTGGGGCTTCGACTTCGAGGCCGGATCCCAGGGAAAACTGTTCGACACCAATGGTCAGTTCTTTATGGGCTACCAAGACCTGGTCGAATACCAACGCATCATCCTCCTCGGCAATGCCCTCGGCAACTGCTTTGAAAATACCCATTTTGCCGACAACGAAGACCAAATCTACGCCCTCGACGAATCCGGAGCGGGATTCCTCGCTTTCTCCTACGCCCCCTACACCGGCTTTACGATGGACTGGCTCGCAGAAACACAAGGCGGTTATCTCCACAACTCCAAATGTACCGACC
>CALCCH010000338.1 GCA_937899855.1 uncultured Saprospirales bacterium
CGGGGGGTAGTTCCTCTTCGTGTTGATCCAGTACGGTTTTATCGAAAGTGAGTAGGGTTGGGGTAATGTTGACCACACTGCTATCGCCCACGATAAAGCCATTGTCGCCCGTGGCGGTATCGCCAAAGCGAAAGATGGGAACGATGGAAATGTCCAACGGCACGCCGAGGGCAGCGGTGGGGCTGATGTTGCCACAGAGGTTGGTGATGAGGTCGGGGCCGCCTTGGTTGACCGAGCCGACGGGCATCTCAAAGAGAATAAAGGTGTGGCCCACCGGGACGATAATGTCTTCGTTGGTAAAAGGATCGGTGATGGGTAGCCCCGTAGAGACCTCATTGACGATCACGCTCCCCCCCGTTGGCGTAAACCCCACCGATACAAAGCTGATCTCCGGAGGCAGGATAAAGTGGTAGTAGGGGCCGTAGCCCGTAGCCGGATCCGTATTGGTGAACGAAACATCAAAGCAGAAATCTTCACAAGCAAAGGAAGTCGCCGGAAGGGTATTGGTTTGAGTGGGCGTCTGAGCGGAAAGCGTGCCAAGTAGTGTACAAAAGACAAAAAAGAAAGCGTAGAGTAACTGGGCTAATCTGACCATTACCGATAGTTTTTATGTTTATTTTTATCATACGTGGCAAAAACCAGACCGTTGCGCCCACTAAAGCCAAAAATACGGGATCATTGTGACAGGCAAAAAACATAAATCAAACTATCTCTCAAACACAAATAACTGTAAATCAATAATTTACAATACACATTATCATTCTTTACGTATGAGCAATTCGGGGGGGGCTTTTACGGGAAGCAGGAGCTAGGAAGCGGGGCCCAGTCCGGTTTTAGCCCTTTTTGGGGCCATTTGTGAGCAACGAGGCTTTGTTATTGACCCAAAATACGCCGGAGAAAATCGTCTTTGAAGGCCCGCCCGAGCGGCAGTTGCTCCCCATGGTGCAGGTGAATTTGGTTACCCGCCACTTTTTCAATCTGGCCAATGTTGACGATGTAGGACTTGTGTATCTGCACAAATTGCTGGGGGGCCAACTTGTGCTCCAACCAGTGGCGGAGCGATTCGGAAGACAGGTAGCGCTTGTGCGCCGTAACGATCTCGGTGTAGTCCGCATCCGACTTGAGGTAGCAAATGGCGGCCTGCTCGACCCGTACGTGTTCGTAGCCCGATTTAATAAAAAAGCTATCCCGGGGCGTGGGGGCTTCCGCGGCGGGTGGGTCGTTGGGCGCCGCCGGCCGGGGCAGTTTGCTCAGGGCCTTGACGAAGCGCTGGAAGGAGATGGGCTTGAGCAGGTAGTCGATGACCCGGAAGTCGTAGCTTTCGAGGGCGTAGTCGGGAAAGGCCGTGGTGAGAATGATGTAGGGGGATTGGGGAAGACTCCGGAGAAAGTCCATCCCCGAGATTTTGGGCAGGTGGATGTCGAGAAAGATGAGGTCCACCGTTTCGCGCTGGAGGAAGTCCAGGGCGCTGATGGCATTGGAGAAGGTAGCGAGCAGTGCGAGGGACTCGTCGGCGCCGATGTATTTGTTGAGTAGCCGCTGGGCCGGTGCTTGGCCTTCGATGATGATGCACTTCATGAGGGGGGCGATTGGGGAAGCTCGAGGGATAGGGACACCCGGTAGGTCTCCTCGCCTTGCTCGATGTGGAGGGTATGCGCCTGGGGGTAGAGCAGGGCCAAGCGTTTTTTGACGTTGGCCAGGCCGATGCCCTGGCTCAGGTGTTCGGTATTCGACTGTACGCGGTAGGAGTTGGAGCAGTTAAAGTCCAAACGTCCCGCCGGTGAGACCGTCACCGCCACCTCGATTTCGATGTCCGCTACCTGACTGGCCGCGCTGTGCTTAAAGGCATTTTCGATAAAGACGATCAGGATCAGGGGTGCAATCCGGTAGCCCTCCGTCGAGCCCCGCCGCGAAAAACGCACCCGCCCCCGGTCCTCGATTTGCAACTCGCTCAACTCGGCAAAATTTTCCAACTGTTCCAATTCCTTTTCCAAAGGCACGGAAGCCCCCCGGCATTCGTAGAGCATGTACCACAGCACCTTCGACAGTTTGAGGATCAGCTCGGGCGTCTTGGGGGAGTGTTCGACGGCGTAGGCGTAGAGGTTGTTGAGGTTGTTGAACAGGAAATGGGGGTTGATCTGCGACTTGAGAAATTGCAGTTCGCTCTCCTTGACCAGGGCCCGGAGGTTTTCCACCTCCCGTTGTTTTTGGGTGGCGTCCCAGGCAAACTTAAAGCCGGACAAAATGACGATGACGGGACAAATCTGCGCCAGGGTAAAAAAGAAACCGGGAAAGTTGTTGGCGATCGGACCGGTAAAAAAGAAGGGCTCCAGCACCCTTTCCTCCGTCCACATCACTAGCCCAATAATCAAAGCAATGCCAACAAAAAAGTCCGCGTAGCGTTTGGTGTAGAAGTAACGGGGCAGGAGGTAGTAATTCACCAGGGCGGCCGCTGAGGCGTACTGGGCAAAAAAGGCCACCTGGTGCCAATGAATCTGTGGATCGCGTTTGTCAAAGGAATAGAATAAGAAGACCACCAGGTGCAACAGCAGTTGAAAGCCCAACTCGGCGTAGGAAAAGGAAGATACCGTCGCTTGTTTTGCCATCGCCCAAATTTAAACTTTTGGCAGCAATTCCGTCGGCACGATCCCGCTATCAGCACATTCTTACCGCCCAACAACCATCCCGCCCCCCTCAAGCCCCCATTGTCGTTGAGCGGGCAAGTCCGGTCGTTCACCGATTCTTTTTTGACAATGGGTCCTACTTGGCCTTACCTTGCGCCATCACCGACCAAAAAAACAGTGCTTCATGCGTATCGTCCTCTCCCTGCTGCTCCTCCTCCAACTGAGTGCCCTCCTCGCCCAGCCCCCCCGCCGATCCGGCGGCGCCCCAGCGATCACCATCAGCGGCAAAGTCGTCACCGGCCCCGACCAACAGCCCATCGAATTCGCCACCGTTATGATCGCCGACCCCAATACCGAGGAGGCCATCACCGGTACCACCACCGACCAGTACGGCAATTTTAGCGTCCGGAGCCGCCGCCGCGCCTTCTACGTCGAGGTCAGCTTTTTGGGGTTCGAAACCCGCCGGATCACCGAATTCGAACGCAGCCGTGGGGAAGTCCAACTCGGCACCATCGAACTGCGGGAAAACAGCCAAACCCTGGACGAGGTCACCGTCCGGGCGGAAAAGTCCAGTACCGAATTCCAACTCGACAAACGCGTCTTCAACGTGGGCAAAGACCTCAGCAGCACCGGCGCCAGTGCCCTCGAAGTGCTGAACAACGTCCCTTCGGTCAACGTCAATATCGAAGGCGAAATCAGCCTGCGGGGCAGCAGCGGGGTGCAGGTCCTGATCAATGGCAAACCCTCCATCCTGGCCGACGAGGCGGGCAGTGCCCTGGGGACGATTACGGCCGAGATGATCGATCGGATCGAGGTGATTACCAACCCTTCGGCCAAGTACGATGCGGAAGGAACGACGGGCATCATCAACATCGTCATCAAAAAGGACGAGCGGGAAGGGCTCAACGGCTCGGTGTCGCTCAATACGGGCTGGCCCCACAACCACAGCGTGGGCTTGAGCCTTAACCGACGAACCGAAAAGTTTAACCTGTTTAGCCAGCTGGGGATGGGCTACCGCGAATTGCCCCGCGAGACGCGCAACATCAACCGCGACCTGCGGAGCAATACCACCATCGAAGGCGAGGGGACGCAGTTTCGCAACGAGCTGTTCTACAACCTCAACCTCGGCACCGACTACTACATCAACAAGTACAACGTCATCACCCTTTCCGGCAATTTTGCCTACGAGATCGAGGACCAGCCCTCGCGGACCGATTTTGCCCAAATCGACGCGGCCGGACTCACCGCGGCCCGCTGGTTCCGGGAGGAAGTGACGGAGGCCACCAATCCCAAGTACCAGTACGAGCTACAGTACAAACGCGATTTTCCCGATCGCAAGGACCACGCCCTCCTCTTTAGCGCCCTGGGGAATTTCTTTGGCAAGGACCAGAGCTCGACCTTCCAAAACGTCAACCTCTCCGGCGATGCCGCCACCGCCGACCAGCAGACCCGCACCAATTTTCAAGAAGCCCGATACACCTTCAAACTGGACTACACCAAGCCCTTCAACGACTACTGGACGCTGGAGACGGGGGCCCAATTCGTCAGCAATGTGGTGAGCAACGATTTTGCCGTAACCGATTGGATCAACGGCGAGTGGGTGAGCAACGAAGGGCTGACCAACGTGTTTGAATACGAGCAAAAAGTACTGGGCGTATACGCCACCGGGGCTTACGAAAAAGGCGCCTGGGGCCTCAAGGCCGGCTTGCGGGTAGAACACACCGACCTGCAAACCTTGCTGGTCAATACCCAGGCCACCAACAATCAAAATTTTGCCAACCTCTTTCCCTCCTTCCACAGCTCCTACAAGATCAGCGAAAGCTTTTCGCTCCAAGCGGGCTACTCCCGCCGGATTCGCCGCCCCCGCCTGTGGGACCTCAACCCCTTTTTCAACATCCGCAACAACTTTAGCATCCGCGCCGGCAATCCCGAGCTCCTCCCCGAGTTTACGGATTCCTACGAGCTGAGCAGCATCTTTATTTTTGACAAGAGCTCCTTCAACTTTAGCCTCTTCCACCGCTACACCACCGACGTGATCGAACGCATCGTCCGCTTCGAAGCGGGCGTCAGCATTTCCAATCCCGAAAACATCGGTACCAATCGCACTACCGGGATCGAACTCAACGGCAAGTACAGCCCCGCCAAGTGGGTCTCGTTCAACGGCGATTTTAACCTCAACTTTTTCCAACGCAACTGGGAGTTCGAAAATACCTCTTTCGACTTTGCGGCCGACCGCTGGTCGACCCGCTTGACCTCCAAATTTAAACTGCCCGCCAAGATCGATTTTGAGGTGACCGGCCGCTACCGCTCGCGCGTCGAGACCGTACAAGGCATCAACTCGGACGTGTTGTTTGCTGACCTGGGCTTGCGCAAAAAAATCTGGAAGGGGCGCGGCGTACTCAACCTCAGCATCCGCGACATCTTTGCTTCGCGCATCGAGGAGAGCAATACCACCCAGCCCGACTTTACCACTTACAGCCGCCGGCTCCGCGGTCGCTTCGTAACCCTGGGCTTTAGCTACGGCTTTGGCAAGGGCGAAGCGATGGAGTACTCGGGGCGGCGGCGGCGCTAGGGTAGCCCGCTACAGGTGGGTGAGTTGGTTGAGGAAGTCGGAGCGTTTGCGGCGGGCGACGGGAATGGGAGCGCCGTCCTTCATGATGATGGTGCCTTCTTTTTTGTAGCGCCGGACGAAAGACAGGTTGATGACGTGGGATTTGTGGGCGGAGAAAAAAGCGAAGTTCTCCAGCAGCTCCCGAAATTTTCCAATGTTATAAGAACTGATGATGTCGGTCTTGTGGATGGTCACCACCCGAGTACAGCGTTGGTAGCCTTCACAACGGACGATCTCCGCGACCGGAAGCAGCTCAAAGCCCTCGATGGTGGGTACGCCAATGATGGCGGATTGCTCTTTGTGTTGGGTCATCAGCTCGTTGGCCCAGTCGGGGACGCGTTCGCGTTTTTGCTTCGCCTCGATTTGCTTTTGGGCGCGGGCGATGGCTTGGACGAGGGCGGGAGTTTGGAGGGGTTTGGTGATGTAACCGGTGGGGTAATACTGAATGGCTTCGACGGCTTGTTCGCACTGGTTGGCGATAAAGATGGTCTCGAAATCGCGGTTGGGAAAATTGCGTAGGATTTCAAAGCCCAATTTGTCGGTGGCGTCGATCTCGGCAAAAACCAACTGGGGTCTTTGTCGCCGGATGAGTTCGATGGAGGATTGTTTTTGATTGGCGATGCCCTTGATCACCAGTTCGGGGCAATGCTGTGCAATGGTTTTTTCCAAAGCCTGGAGTGAATTACTGTGGCGCTCAATGATTACGGTTGGAATCATCTCTTTAGTGGTTTTTTGGCAACTGGCAATCTCCCCCAGTACACCCGTAGCGCAGCTGGGGCCGTTCAATAAAACAATAGTTTTGTCATAGTCTGCTGAATCGCCGGAAATCGGGACACCCACGGGGGTACTGGCGAAAGGGCTGGTGGAACGCCAGGGCTACCTCCGTGCGGAGACACCGATCCTACTCCGGTTTATCGCACTTCAAACCAAAACCTCAAACAGAAACAGAATTTTTTTGAAAATTCGATGATGCTTTTTCAAATCCAATCATCATCACGCGTTCCATCAAGTCGCAGATCGCGCTCAGCAGAACAGAAAGGGTCAGCAAGTTAAAAGGATAGTGAACGCGAGATCTTCGCGTCGCTTTTCTTGAAAATGTTTATTTGAATGGTCCGGCTGGGTTCTTCAAAAGCACAATATTTTCAACGCAGTAAATATAATATTTATTCGCCATACAACAAATGGAGCCCAATATTTTTTTACTTTAGCAAGATCATTACGTGCTCCAAAAAACCAAATCATGTCCAAAACTTATTCCCTATTCCGCGGTGGCCAGACCATCGACATCGAAAAGGAACCCGAATTCATCACCGCCATACTCCCCCAAGACGAACTCCTGCCCCAGGTACAAAAGTACGAACAAGTCGAACAAGTCAAGCCCGTATTCCGCAACATCTACAAGATCAAAACCAGCCCCGGTGCCACCGACGAAGTGTCCGATCGGCTGCGCCAACAATTCGCCAGCCAGGGCGTCTTTCACCACGCCTCCCAACCCGTCGGTGACGGCATCACCCGCTACTACCTCCCCGACCAGCTCGTGGTGGCCTTCCACCCGACCCCCCG